>DKJZ01000074.1 GCA_002454975.1 Hylemonella sp. UBA6679 | reverse complement strand
CGCGTCCGAACCCACGTCGAAACCAATGCAGCCCCAGACCTCTATTTTAGGCCCTTATGAGCAATTGCAAGAGCTCGCCCGGCGAATTGATGTGCGCGTGCGCGCCCCAGCTCTGAACGTCGGTCTTTTTGCCCAGGTAACCGTAGGTGGCAGCCACCGTGGCCATGCCTGCGGCCAAGCCGGCCACGATGTCGCGCTCATCGTCGCCCACGTACACGCACCTTGCGGGGTCCACCTGCAAGCGGCGAGCCGCTTCAAGCAGCGGCTCGGGGTGGGGTTTGGCATGCGGGGTGGTGTCGCCACTCACAATGGTTTTGGCCTTGGCAAACAAAGGCATGGCGCTGGTGAGCGGCTCGGTAAAGCGTTTGGCCTTATTGGTGACCACGCCCCAGTGCCAATTTTGCGCCTCGATGGCAACGAGTAACTCGGGCACGCCGTCAAACGCGTAGGTGAGCACCGTCATGCGCTGCTCGTAGTTCACAAAAAACTCTTCTCGCATGGCGTGATAGTCCGGGTGCTCGGGCGTGGCACCAAAGGCCACCTCGAGCATGCCGCGCGCACCGGCACCGGCCAGGGGGCGGTAGAGCTCTGCTGGCAGCGATGGCATGCCGCGATCCATGCGCATTTTGTCTGCAGCAGCGCCCAGGTCAGGCGCGCTGTCGATCAAGGTGCCGTCCAGATCAAACAGAACAGCTTGGATGTCCTTAAACACCATCCACCTTGCGCATGGCAAAGAGGTAGTTCACGCTGGTGTCTTCGGTCAAAGCGTAGCGGCGGGTGAAGGGGTTGTAGCCCATGCCCTTGGTGTGTTGCAGCGTTAAGCCTGCATCGCGCGCAAAGCGGGCGAGTTCGTTGGGGCGAATCATCTTGGCGTATTCGTGCGTGCCGCGCGGCAGCAGGTTCAAGACGTATTCGGCGCCCACAATGGCAAACAAAAAAGACTTGGGGTTGCGGTTGAGCGTGGAGAAAAACACCCAACCCCCAGGCTTGACCATGGCTGCGCACGCGCGCACCACCGAGGCCGGGTCGGGCACGTGCTCGAGCATTTCCATGCAGGTGACCACATCAAACGCACCGGGTTTTTCTTCAGCCAGGGCTTCAGCACTCACCTCGCGGTAAGTGATGTTGGGCGTTTGCGCTTCTAAGGCATGTAATTGGGCCACACGCAGCGCCTTGACTGACAAGTCTGCTCCTAAAACCGTAGCGCCTGTGCGCGCCATGGCATCAGCCAAAATACCGCCGCCGCAGCCAATGTCCACCACGTTTTTGCCGGCAATGGGCACCAGCTGGTTGATCCAGCCCAGGCGCAGCGGGTTGATTTGGTGCAGGGGGCGAAACTCGCTCTCGGGGTCCCACCAGCGGTGGGCAAGTTCAGAAAATTTGGCGAGTTCGGCCGGGTCGGCGTTGAGTTTGGCTTGAGCAGTCATGAGGGGATTATCCGGCAGGCCCAGGCGCACAGGCCTAAGAGCTGCAAAAAGCCCTTGGGATGGGTTGAACAACAAAAAACCCCGCCGAAGCGGGGTTTGTCAGTGGCCAAGTAAGGGATTACTTGTTGGGGCGTGTGCCTACCACTTCGATTTCTACGCGACGGTTCTTGGCGCGGCCTTCGGCTGTCTTGTTGTCAGCCACAGGTTGCTTCTCGCCTTTACCTTCGGTGTAGACGCGGTTTTTCTCGATGCCCTTGGTCACCAAGTAAGCCTTGACAGCTTCAGCGCGGCGAACCGACAGCTTTTGGTTGTAAGCATCGGTGCCGACGGCGTCGGTGTGACCCACAGCAATGATCACTTCCAGGTTGATGGCCTTGACCTTGGAGGCCAGGTCGTCCAGCTTGGCTTTGCCTTCGGCTTTCAACACGGCTTTGTCGAAGTCAAAGAATGCGTCAGCAGCGTAGGTAACCTTAGAGGCTGCGGGTGGCTGGGGAGCAGGTGCGGGTGCAGCGGCTTTAGGAGCGGGTGCAGGCGCAGCAGCAGGTGCGGGTGCGGGAGCAGCTTTAGGAGCAGGAGCCAAAGCGCCGTCGCAGTTGGCGGCAGCGGTGGCAGGCGTCCAGTTGGCATCGCGCCAGCACAGTTCGTTGGTGCCGTTTTTCCAGACGAGGTCGCCTGAACCATTGCGCCAGTTGTCCACAGTTTGAGCGCCGGCGGCGGTGGCCAGAACGGCTGCCAACAGCACGGTCAGTTTGCTAAGTTGTTTCATGACTTTCCTTAAGCGAGAAAAAAGCTGCAGCCGGGCTGCGGTCTAAAAATGTGCTCTAGCCAATGGCCAGCGCCTCGTCGATGAATTGTGCCACATCAAGACTGTCAGGTGATGCGGGCATGCCCTCATCGGCTTGATGTAAATCATACGCGACTGGTTTGTTGCAATCTGGCTACAAAATCGGGGCAAGCCCTGGCAATTAGAATCTCCTATTGATCTCACGCTGCTAGCCCCGCCATGACACAGTTCGCCAAAGAAACACTGCCCATCAGCCTTGAAGAGGAAATGCGCCGCAGTTACCTCGACTACGCCATGAGCGTGATCGTGGGGCGCGCCCTGCCCGATGCGCGCGATGGCTTGAAGCCCGTGCACCGCCGCGTGCTGTTTGCCATGCACGAGCTCAACAACGATTGGAACCGCGCTTACAAAAAATCGGCGCGTATCGTGGGCGATGTGATTGGTAAATACCACCCGCACGGCGACCAGTCGGTGTACGACACCATCGTGCGCATGGCGCAAGACTTTTCCATGCGCCACATGTTGGTGGACGGCCAGGGTAACTTCGGCTCGGTCGACGGCGACAACGCTGCAGCCATGCGATACACCGAAATCCGCCTGGCCAAGATTGCCCATGAGATGTTGGCCGACATCGACAAAGAGACGGTGGACTTCGGCCCCAACTACGACGGCTCTGAAAAAGAACCCCTGGTGCTGCCCAGCCGCCTGCCTAACTTGCTGGTGAACGGCTCAGGCGGTATTGCCGTCGGTATGGCCACCAATATCCCGCCGCACAACCTCAACGAGGTGGTCGACGCCTGCTTGCACCTGCTGCGCAACCCCGAGGCCAGCGTGGACGAGCTCATGGAAATCGTGCCCGCGCCCGACTTCCCCACCGCCGGCATCATCTACGGCATCAACGGTGTGAAAGACGGTTACCGCACCGGCCGCGGCCGCGTGGTGATGCGCGCCAAGTGCCACTTTGAAGACATCGACAAAGGCCAGCGCCAAGCCATCATCGTCGACGAGCTGCCCTACCAGGTCAACAAAAAGACCTTGCAAGAACGCATGGCCGAGCTGGTGCACGAGAAGAAGATTGAAGGTATCAGCCACATCCAAGACGAGTCCGACAAATCAGGCATGCGCCTGGTCATTGAGCTCAAGCGTGGCGAAGTGCCCGAGGTGGTGCTCAACAACCTCTACAAACAAACCCAGCTGCAAGACACCTTTGGCATGAACATGGTGGCGCTGGTCAACGGCCAGCCCAAGCTGTGCAACCTCAAAGACCTGATTGAGGTCTTTTTGGACCACCGCCGTGAAGTGGTCACACGCCGCACCGTGTTCAACCTGCGCAAAGCGCGCGAGCGCGGCCATGTGCTCGAAGGCCTGGCCGTGGCCCTGGCCAACATTGACGAATTCATTGCCATCATCCGCAACGCCCCCACCCCACCGGTGGCCAAGGCCGAGCTGATGACCCGCGCCTGGGACAGCAAGCTCGTGCGCGAGATGCTCACCCGCACCCGCGCCGATGGCGGTGTGGTCAATGCCGACGACTACCGCCCCGAGGGCCTGGAAAAAGCCTACGGCATGGGCAGCGATGGCCTGTACCGCTTGAGCGACACCCAAGCCCAAGAAATTTTGCAAATGCGCTTGCAACGCCTGACTGGCCTGGAGCAAGACAAAATTGTGGCCGAGTACAAGCAAGTGGTGGCCGAGATTGAAGACCTGCTCGACATCCTCTCGCGTCCCGAGCGCGTGTCGGTCATCATCAGCGAAGAGCTGGGCGCCATCAAGCAAGAGTTTGGTCAAGGCAAGCTCGGCGCGCGCCGCAGCTTGGTGGAGCACAGCTCGTTTGACCTGTCCACCGAAGACCTGATCACCCCCACCGACATGGTGGTGACCATGAGCCACAGCGGCTACATCAAGAGCCAGCCCCTGAACGAGTACCGCGCACAAAAACGCGGCGGGCGCGGCAAGCAAGCCACCGCCACCAAAGAAGATGATTGGGTCGACCAGCTGTTTGTGGCCAACACCCACGACTACATCTTGTGCTTCTCGAACCGCGGCCGTTTGTATTGGCTCAAGGTGTGGGAAGTGCCGCAGGGTTCACGCGGCTCGCGTGGGCGCCCCATCGTCAACATGTTCCCCTTGCAAGAGGGCGAAAAAATCACGGTGGTGTTGCCACTCACGGGCGAGAAGCGCAGCTTCCCGGCCGACCAATATGTGTTCATGGCCACCCGCATGGGCACGGTCAAGAAAACCACGCTCGATGAATTTTCTAACCCGCGCAAGGCCGGCATCATCGCCGTGGACCTGGACGACGGCGACTTCTTGATTGGTGCGGCCCTGACCGACGGCAAGCACGATGTGATGTTGTTCAGCGATGGCGGCAAGGCCGTGCGCTTTGACGAAAACGATGTGCGCCCCATGGGCCGCAACGCGCGAGGCGTGCGCGGCATGATGCTTGAAGAAGGCCAAAGCGTGATTGCCATGCTGGTGGCTGAAGACGAGCAACAAAGCGTGCTCACCGCCACCGAAAACGGCTACGGCAAACGCACCAGCATCACCGAATACACCCGCCACGGCCGCGGCACCAAAGGCATGATTGCCATCCAGCAATCTGAGCGCAACGGCAAAGTGGTGGCCGCCACCCTGGTGCACGCCGACGACGAGATCATGCTCATCACCGACAAGGGCGTGCTGGTGCGCACCCGCGTGGCAGAAATTCGTGAGCTGGGCCGCGCCACCCAAGGCGTGACGCTGATTGGCCTGGACGAAGGCTCCAAGCTCAGCGGCTTGCAGCGCATTGTGGAAAACGACGCCAACCCCGATGCGCAAGACAGCGATGCAACCCCAGACACAGCTCCCGACGCAACCCCCGATGGAGAGCCAGGCGCCACTGAATAAATGAGCCAGCGCCCTTTTAATTTTTCAGCAGGCCCAGCGACCATCCCGCAAGAAGTGCTGCACATGGCTGCAGCCGAGATGCTGGATTGGCATGGCACGGGCATGGGCGTGATGGAGATGAGCCACCGCGGCAAAGCCTTCATGGCCATCCACGCGCAAGCCGTGGCAGACCTGCGCGAGCTGCTGGCCATTCCTGAAAATTTTCGCGTGCTGTTCATGCAAGGCGGGGGCTTGGCGCAAAACGCCATCGTGCCTTTGAACCTTTCTCGCGGCGGCACGGTCGACCTGGTCGTCACCGGCGCCTGGAGCCAAAAGTCTTACAAAGAAGCCGGCAAATACGCGCAGGTGAACTTGGCCGCCTCAGCCCAAGCCAGTGGCTTTACCACCCTGCCCTCGCCCAACACCTGGCAGCTCAGCAAAGAGGCGGCTTACGTGCATGTGTGCTCCAACGAAACCATCCACGGCGTGGAGTTTCACGAGCTGCCTGACCTGCAAGCTCTGGGCTCCACAGCACCTTTGGTGATTGATTTTTCGTCGCAAGTCACCTCGCGCCCAGTGGACTGGTCGCGCGTGGGTTTGGCCTTTGGTGGCGCGCAAAAAAACATCGGCCCAGCAGGCCTCACGCTGGTGGTGGTGCGCGAAGACCTCTTGGGCCACGCCATGGCCGTGTGCCCCAGCGCCTTTGACTACACGCTCGTGGCCGAGCACGACTCGATGTACAACACCCCGCCCACCTACGGCATTTACCTGGCGGGCTTGATCTTTCAGTGGGTCAAACAGCAAACAGAAACCTTGGCCGACGGCACCGTGCTGCGTGGTGTGGCCGCCATGGAGCTGCGCAACAAAACCAAGGCTGAGCTGCTCTACAGCTACTTAGACAGCTCTGATTTTTATAGCAACAAGGTTGCCAAAGATTGCCGCTCGCGCATGAATTTGCCTTTTTTCTTGGCCGACGAATCGCGCAACGAGGCGTTTTTATCTGGCGCCCAAGCGCACGGCCTCTTGCAGCTCAAGGGCCACAAATCTTTGGGCGGCATGCGCGCGAGTTTGTACAACGCCATGCCCCTTGCCGGCGTGCAGGCCCTGGTGGCCTACATGCAGGACTTCGAACGCTCCCACGCTTAACCCGCCATGGCCAAAACACTTGCAGACTTGCGCGTTCAAATTGACGCGCTCGACCAGGAATTGCTCGCACTGCTCAACCGCCGCGCTGGTTTGGCGCACGAGGTGGGCGAGATCAAGCGCGTAGAAGGCTCAGCGGTGTTTCGCCCCGAGCGCGAAACCCAGGTCATCCACAACCTCCAGCAAAGCAACCCCGGGCCGCTCAAGCCCGGCAACATTGCCATCATCTGGCGCGAAATCATGTCGGCCTGCCGCGCGTTGGAAGCCGCGCAGCGCGTGGCCTACCTCGGGCCCGCTGGCACCTTCAGTGAGATGGCCGCGTTTCAGTTTTTCGGCTCCAGCATTGCGCAGCTGCCCTGCGCCAGCATCGACGAGGTGTTTCGCGCCACGGCTGCGGGCAGCGCCGAGTTTGGCGTGGTGCCGGTGGAGAACTCCACCGAAGGCATGGTCTCGCGCTCGCTCGATTTGTTCTTGACCTCGCCGCTGCAAATTGTGGGCGAAACCAGCTTGCTGGTGCGCCACAACCTGCTGCGCAAAGAGCCGTCTTTAGAAGGCATTGAGGTGGTGCTAGCTCACCCCCAAGCCCTGGCGCAGTGCCAAAACTGGCTCAACACCCACCTGCCCCACGCTGAGCGCCGCGCTGCGGCCAGCAACGCCGAAGGCGCGCGCTTGGCCGCCACCAACCCTGCGTGGGCAGGCATTGCCAGCGAGCGTGCCGGTGCCGAGTTTGGCCTGCACGTGGTCTCGCACGCCATCCAAGACGACGCCTTCAACCGCACCCGTTTTGTGGTGGTGTGTTTGCCGCATGTGATGCCTGCACCACCTGCCTCCGGGCGCGATTGCGTGAGCCTGATTGTGTCGGTGCCCAACCAACCCGGCGCGGTGCACGACCTGCTGGTGCCACTTAAAAAACACGGCGTCTCCATGACCCGCTTTGAGTCGCGCCCCGCACGCTCGGGCCAGTGGGAATACTTTTTCTACATCGACCTGCAAGGCCACCCCAGCCAGCCCCATGTGGCAGCCGCTTTGCAAGAGCTGCAAGGCTTGTGCGCCTTCTACAAAGTGCTGGGCACTTACCCTGCGGGCGAATGACTCGTTGGGCTGCTTTGCGATGATTCAACAACTCGGCTTGATCGGCTGCGGCCTGATGGGCGGCTCGCTTGCGCTGGCGCTCAAGCGCGCGGGCTTGGTGCAGCGCGTGGTGGGCTTCAGCCCGTCTGAGCGCACCCGTCAAACAGCGGTTGAGCTCGGTGTGGTGGATGCAGCCGTCACCAGTGCCGCACAAGCCGCGCAAGGCAGTGATGTGATCGTCATTGCCGTGCCAGTGGCCGCCACCCAGCCAAGCTTTGAAGCCATACGCGATGTGATCACACCTCACACCTTGGTGATGGACGTGGGCTCTACCAAGCAAGACGTGATTTTGGCCGCGCAAGTGTTGGGAGAGCGGCTGCCCTGCTTTGTGCCAGCCCACCCGATTGCGGGCAAAGAAGTGGCGGGTGTGGTGCATGCCGAGGCCAGCCTTTACGCCGGCAAAAAAGTGATCCTCACGCCGACTGAGGCCACCAACCCGGCCTTGTGCGAGAAAGCCCAAGCCATATGGCAAGCGGTGGGCAGCCAGGTTTCCACCATGAGCGCAGCGCGCCACGACGCGGTGTTTGCTGCGGTGAGCCACCTGCCGCACGTGATTGCCTTTGCCGCCGTCAACGCCCTGGCTGCGCAGCCGCAAGCCGATGCGTTGCTCAACATGGCCGGCCCGGGTTTTCGTGATTTCAGCCGCATTGCGGCCAGCGACCCAGCCGTGTGGCGCGACATTTTGCTCGCCAACCGCGACGAGGTGCTGGCACAAGCCAAGTTCTTCCAAGCGCAAATGGCCTTGCTGCAAACCGCCATCGAGCAAGGCGACGCGCAGGCGCTGTCGCAGCTGATTGAATCGGCCCGCCAAACCCGCGGCCCCTGGCGCATGAACCAGCAGCAAGACTGATCACTATGTTCTCCACCGAATTCCTCGACCTGCCCGCCCTGGCCAGCGCCAGCGGCACTGTGGTGCTGCCCGGCTCCAAAAGCATTTCCAACCGCGTGCTGTTGCTCTCGGCCTTGTGCAGCGGCCAAACCACCCTGCACGACCTGCTGGACTCTGACGACACCCGGGTGATGTTGCAAGCCTTGAAGCAACTCGGCTGTGGCGTAGCGCAAAACGGCACCACGGTGGTGATTGATGGCTTGGGTGACCAATTGAAAACCCAAGAAGCCAAGCTCTTCATGGGCAATGCGGGCACGGCCATGCGCCCCCTCACCGCAGCACTTGCTGTGCTGGGTGGTAACTTTGAACTCTCAGGCATCCCGCGCATGCACGAGCGGCCCATTGGCGACTTGGTCGATGCCCTGCGCCAACTTGGCTGCCACATCGACTACCTGGGCAACGAGGGCTACCCGCCCTTGCGAATTGGCGCGCCTCAGATTCACATCAACGCGCCCATCCAAGTGCGCGGTGATGTGTCGAGCCAGTTCCTCACCGCACTGCTCATGGCCCTGCCCTTGGTGGCCAAGCATGACATCACCATTGAGGTGGTGGGCGAGCTCATCTCGCGGCCCTACATCGAGATCACCCTCAACCTGCTGGCGCGTTTTGGCGTGCAGGTGCAGCGCGAGGGTTGGCAGCGTTTTGTGATTCCCGCAGGCGCGGCGTTCACCTCACCAGGCGTCTTGCACGTGGAGGCTGATGCGTCCAGCGCGAGCTACTTCATTGCCCTGGGCGCCATTGCTGCCGAGCCTGGCCAACCGGTGCGCATCGAAGGCGTGGGTGCAGAGTCCATCCAGGGCGACATTCGCTTCATGGACGCAGCCGCCGACATGGGCGCGCAGATTCAAAGTGGCCCCAATTGGCTGGAAATCAGCCGCGGCCCGCTGCAAAACAACCGGTACTTGCGCGGCATTGACCTGGACTGCAACCACATCCCCGATGCGGCCATGACCCTGGCGGTGATGGCCCTGTTTGCCCACGGCCCCACCACCTTGCGCAACATCGCGAGCTGGCGCGTGAAAGAAACCGACCGCATCGCCGCCATGGCCATCGAGCTGCGCAAGTTGGGTGCCACGGTGGAAGAAGGTGCGGACTTCATCCGCATCGAGCCCATGCCCGATGCGGCTTGGCGCGCTGCATCCATCCACACCTACGACGACCACCGCGTGGCCATGTGCTTTTCGCTGGCCACCTTCAACCCGGCGCGCCTACCCGTGCGCATGGAAGACCCCAAGTGCGTGGCCAAAACATTTCCTGACTATTTCGAGGCGCTGTTCTCCATCACCACGCCCCAGCCTGGCGCGGTGCCTGTCATTTGTGTAGATGGCCCCACCGCCTCAGGCAAAGGCACCTTGGCCTCGCAAGTGGCGGCCAAATTGGGCTACCACTACCTGGATTCAGGCGCGCTGTACCGCGTGACGGCCTACGCTGCCTTGCAAGCGGGCCTTGCCCTGGACACCGCCCATGAGGCCGCCATCGCCCAGCTGGCCCAAAACCTCCCCGTGCGTTTTGTGGGCGAACAGGTGCTGCTCTCAGGCGTGGATGTGAGCGACGCCATCCGCAGCGAAGAAGGCGGCATGAACGCCTCCAAGGTCTCGGTGCTGCCCGCGGTGCGCGCCGCCTTGGTGGCCTTGCAGCACAGTTTTCACCGCCTGCCCGGCCTGGTGGCCGATGGGCGCGACATGGGCACGGTGATTTTTCCGGGCTCCACCTTGAAGGTGTTTTTGACGGCCAGCGCCCAGCAGCGCGCCCAGAGGCGTCATAAGCAACTGATTTCAAAGGGAATTTCGACTACAATCGACATTCTTCGTGCTGACCTGGAAGCGCGCGATGCCCGGGACATGTCCCGCGCCACCGCCCCTTTGAAGCCCGCGCAAGACGCTTTGTTGTTAGACAACTCTGATTTATCGATCCAAGCATCCATAGATCAGGTGTTGGCCTGGTGGCAAAGCAAGCAGCCTTTTGCAAAGCCTTGATGCCCCAGGCATCACAACCGCGCACAAGGTTTTAACGGCCCCCACGGCAAGCCTGACCGCTCGTGACGTTGCAACAACGTCCGCCTTGGGGATCATCAACGTAACCCGCGGGTTAACCGCACCAAATCGCCAAAGTTAGCTATCAATTCAGTAGCAATGCTGCACATGCAGCGCCACTGAGCTCTGACCTTGGTTTAGGAAACTGCATGTCTGAATCTTTTGCCGCCCTATTCGAAGAATCGCTGCAACGCACCGAAATGCGTCCAGGCGAAGTGATCACCGCTGAGGTGGTCCGCATTGAACACAACTTTGTGGTGGTCAACGCCGGCCTCAAGTCTGAAGCCTACGTGCCCCTCGAAGAGTTCAAGAACGACAAGGGCGAACTCGAAGTCCAAGTGGGTGACTTCGTCTCGGTGGCCATCGGCTCCATCGAAAACGGCTACGGCGACACCATCTTGTCGCGCGACACCGCCAAGCGTCTGGCTTCTTGGATGAGCCTGGAAAAAGCCCTGGAATCCGGCGAATTCGTCACCGGCACCACCAGCGGCAAGGTCAAAGGCGGCCTGACCGTGTTGGTCAATGGCATCCGCGCTTTCTTGCCCGGTTCGCTGGTTGACACACGCCCCACCAAAGACTTGTCTCCCTATGAGAACAAGACCATGGAATTCAAGGTCATCAAGCTTGACCGCAAGCGCAACAACGTGGTGCTGAGCCGCCGCGCTGTGGTGGAAGCGTCGATGGGCGAAGAACGCGCCAAGCTCATGCAGACCCTCAAAGAAGGTTCTGTGGTGCACGGCGTGGTCAAGAACATCACCGAGTACGGTGCGTTCGTGGACCTGGGCGGCATCGACGGCCTGCTGCACATCACCGACATGGCTTGGCGCCGTGTGCGTCACCCCTCCGAGGTGGTGACCGCTGGCCAAGAAATCACCGCCAAGATCCTGAAGTTCGACACCGAGAAAAACCGCGTGTCCTTGGGTCTGAAGCAAATGGGCGACGACCCATGGATGGGCGTGAACCGCCGCTACCCCCAAGGCACCCGCATGTTCGGCAAGATCACCAACATCGCCGACTACGGCGCGTTTGTGGAACTCGAGCCCGGCATCGAAGGCCTGGTGCACGTGTCTGAAATGGACTGGACCAACAAGAACGTGGCCCCTTCCAAGATCGTGTCTTTGGGCGACGAAGTCGAAGTCATGGTTCTGGAAATCGACGAAGACAAGCGTCGCATCTCCTTGGGCATGAAGCAGTGCAAAGCCAACCCTTGGCAAGAATTTGCGCAAAACACCAAGCGCGGCGACCGCGTCAAGGGCCCGATCAAGTCGATCACCGACTTTGGCGTGTTCGTGGGCTTGGCTGCCGGCATCGACGGCCTGGTGCACCTGTCTGACCTGTCTTGGAACGAACCCGGCGAAGCTGCTGTGCGCAACTTCAAAAAGGGCCAGGACGTGGAAGCCATCGTGTTGGCTGTGGACGTGGACCGCGAGCGCATCTCCTTGGGCATCAAGCAGCTCGACTCCGACCCCTTCACCACCTTCACCTCGATCAACGACAAAGGCCAAACCGTCACCGGCAAGGTCAAGACCGTGGATGCCAAGGGCGCTGAAATCGACCTGGGCGAAGACGTCATCGGCTACCTGCGCGCCAGCGAAATCTCCCGCGACCGCGTGGAAGATGCCCGCAACGTGCTCAAAGAAGGCGACGAAGTCACCGCTGTGGTGGTCAATGTGGATCGCAAGACCCGCAACATCCAGTTGTCGATCAAGGCCAAAGACATGGCTGACCAAAACGAAGCCATGGCCAGCCTGAGCCAGCAGTCTGCCCGCGAAAACGCCGGCACGACCAGCCTGGGTGCCCTGTTGCGCGCCAAGTTGGACAACAACTAAGCTGCCAGCCAGCAGCCCCGGTCTTCCCGCCACCCCAGCAGCCCACAAGGCTGTCTTGGGTGAGTCGACAGAAGCCCGGGGCTTTTTCTTTTGGACACTGGATCGTCATGACCCGCTCAGACCTCGTTGAAGAACTGGCCAACCGTTTCGGCCAACTCACCCACCGCGATGCCGAGTTCGCCGTCAAAGCCATGCTTGACGCCATGAACGACGCGCTGGTGCGTGGTCACCGCATTGAGATTCGTGGGTTTGGCAGCTTTGCCATCAACCGCCGCCCGCCCCGCATGGGCCGCAACCCGCGCAGCGGCGAAAGTGTGGCCATCCCCGAAAAGCGCGTGCCGCATTTCAAACCAGGCAAAGCCCTGCGTGAAGCCGTCGACCGGCGCACCCAGGAAATGCAAACCCTCTGAACGTTAGAATCTCCGGGTACCAAGGAGATCGATGAAACAAGTCATCTGGCTGCTGAAGTGGACGCTCAAGGCGGCCATTTTTTTCACGCTGTTTGCTTTCGCGCTCAATAACCAGCAAGACGCGGTGGTGCACTTTTTCTTTGGCACCTCCTGGCGCGCCCCTTTGGTGCTGGTGGTGCTCTCTGCCTTCACGCTGGGCGTGGGTGTGGGCGTGCTGGGCATGGTGCCCCGCTGGTGGCGGCATCGCCAAGCGGCCAAGCAAGCCCAAACCGACGCCCCGTCAGCCCCCCCAGAACCTGCAACACCCCCCCCGCATGGACTTTGACATCACCTGGGTTTTGCTGGGCCTGCCCATTGCCTTTGGCCTGGGCTGGGCGGCCTCGCGCATGGATTTGCGCCAGCTCAAGTTTGAAAACCAGCAAAACCCCAAAGCTTATTTTCGGGGCCTGAACTTTTTGCTCAACGAGCAGCAAGACCAGGCCATCGACGCCTTCATTGAAGCGGTGCAGCACGACCCCGACACGTCTGAGCTGCACTTCGCCCTGGGCAATTTGTTTCGCCGCCGCGGCGAGTACGAACGCGCGGTACGCGTGCACGAGCACCTGCTCTCGCGCGGCGACCTGAGCAAGGCCGACCGGCACCGCGCCCAACACGCCCTGGCGCTGGACTTTCTCAAAGCCGGCCTGCTTGACCGCGCCGAGGCCGCGCTCCTCAAACTCGAAGGCACCGCTTTTGAGCAAGAGGCCCGACTGGCCTTGCTGGCCAATTACGAGCGCTCACGCGACTGGCCACAAGCCGCAGAAATTGCCGCCAAGCTCGAGCTCACCCAGCCCGGCAGCTTCAGCACCCGGCTGGCGCACTATCTGTGTGAAGAAGCCCAAACGCGTTTGGCTGCAGGCGACCAAGCGCAGGCCAAAGCACTGCTGGAACAAGCCATCGCCAAAGCCCCAGCCGCCCCGCGCGCGCGCCTGGCCTTGGCGCGCCTGGCCATGACTGCGCAAGACCACGCCGCGGCCTGCCGCATCTTAGAAGCCGCCATGTCGGCATGTCCAGCGGCCATTCCGCTGATTGCGCCCATGCTCACAGCCAGCGCGCAAGCCAGTGAGCAAGAGCTGGCTGTGTTGCCCCTGCTGCAAGCTGCCTACGAACACAACCCGAGCCTGGATGTGCTCGAGGCCATCGTGGCCCTGCAAGAAAGCATCAACGCCCGCGCGGGCGTGGCCACCGATGCGCGCGACTGGTATGTGCGCCACCTGGAAAAAGAACCCTCCTTGGTGGCAGCTGCTAAATGGATCGCTGGCGAAAAGCTCGAGCACGAGCAGTTTCACCCGCAGGTGCAGCGCGCCCTGGACCATGCCGTCAAACCGCTGACGCGCTACCGTTGCGCGGCCTGCGGTTTTGAGGCACAACAACATTTCTGGCATTGCCCGGGCTGCCAGGCCTGGGACAGTTACCCCGCTCGCCGGGTGGAAGAACTATGAGCCTGTCCAAAGACAACGTTTCCAAAGAACAATTGAGCCAGTCGCGCGTGCTGGTGGTGGGCGACGCGATGATCGACCGCTACTGGTACGGCGCGGTCGACCGCATCTCACCCGAGGCCCCAGTGCCGGTGGTGCGCGTGACCCGCGAAGAAGCCCGCGTGGGCGGTGCAGCCAACGTGGCCACCAACGTGGTGAGCTTGAGCGCGCAGGCCTCGCTGCTCACCGTCGTGGGCGACGACGAAGCCAGCCACCAGTTGGAAGACCTGGTGGCGCAAACTGGCATCAAACCTTATTTCGGGCGCGACGCCGAGCTCAAAACCACGGTCAAGCTGCGCGTGATTGGCCGCCAGCAGCAGCTCATTCGCCTGGACTTTGAAAACACCCCGAAAAGCGAGGTGCTGTCCTCGCAATCGGCCACCTTCACGGCCATCTTGCCCAAGCACGACGCGGTGCTGTTTTCTGATTACGGCAAGGGCGGCTTAACGCACGTGAGCGACATGATCGCTGCTGCGCGCGCGGCCGGCAAACTGGTGCTGATCGACCCCAAGGGCAGCGACTACTCGCGCTACAGCGGGGCCACGGTCATCACCCCCAACCGCGCAGAGTTGCAGCAAGTCATTGGCAACTGGCACAGCGAAGACGAGTTGCGCGGCAAAGCCCACGCCTTGCGCCAGCAGCTGGGCTTGGATGCCCTGCTGCTCACCCGCAGCGAAGAAGGCATGACGCTGTTTGACGCACAAGGCGAGTTGCATGTGAACGCGCAAGCGCGCGAGGTATTTGATGTCACCGGCGCGGGCGACACCGTGATTGCCACCCTGGCCGCCCTGGTGGGTGCGGGCCTGAGCCTGCGCCAAGCCATGCCCCTGGCCAACAAAGCCGGTGGCATTGTGGTGGGCAAATTTGGCACGGCCACCGTGAGCTACGACGAACTATTCCAAGGGGTTTGAACATGACACGCATCGTGGTCACCGGCGCGGCCGGCTTTATTGGCGCCAACATCATCAAAGGGCTCAATGCCCGCGGTTACGACGACATCTTGGCGGTGGACGACCTCACCCAAGGCGACAAATTTCGCAACCTGGCCGACCTGCAGATTGCCGACTACATCGACCTCAACGACTTCTACCAGCACCTGGCCGATGGCACCTACGGGCAGGTCGAGGCGGTGTTCCACGAAGGCGCGTGCAGCGACACCATGGAACACAACGGCAAGTACATGATGCAGAACAACTACACGCTCTCGTGCGATTTGTTCCAGGCCTGCCAGCGCCGCGGTATTCGTTTGTTGTATGCCTCATCGGCCGCCACCTATGGCAACTCCGAGGTGTTTCGCGAAGAGCCAGCGTGTGAAGGGCCGCTCAATGTGTACGGCTACTCCAAGCTGCTGTTTGACCAGCGCATGCGCCGCGAGTGCGGGACGAATTTTGAGCGCTGCGCCAGCGGCAAGCTCTCGCAAGTGGCGGGCTTTCGCTACTTCAATGTGTACGGCCCGCGCGAGCAGCACAAGGGCCGCATGGCCAGCGTGGCGTTTCACCAGTTCAACCAGTTCAAGACCGAAGGCCGCGTGAAATTGTTTGGCGAGTACAACGGTTACGGCCCCGGCCAACAGCTGCGCGACTTCGTGTTTGTGGACGACGTGGTGGCGGTCAACCTTTGGTTTTTTGACCACCCCACCCAATCAGGCATTTTCAACCTGGGCACCGGGCGCGCGCAGCCTTTCAACGACATCGCCCACGCGGTCATCAACAACTTGCGCGAAGCTGGCACGCCCGAGCTCTCCTTGCAAGACGCGGTGGACAAGGGCTTGATCGAGTACATCCCCTTCCCGGATGCGCTGCGCGGCAAATACCAGTGCTACACCCAAGCCGACCTGAGTGCCCTGCGCGCAGCCGGTTGCGACCACAGCTTTGCCACCGTGGCCCAAGGTGTGGCCAAGTACGTGGATTGGATGAAGGCGCAGGCTTAACACCTGAAGTCCTCACCCCCACGCTTACCCCACGCTGCCTATGACCATGACGAAGCGCTCAGCTCAAACTCTGGGTAAGGCCCTGGTCTCAGCGCTGCTGGGTCTGGTCTGCACGGCCTCTTGGGCGCTGGACATCAACACCGCCAAAGAGGCCGATCTCGATGGCCTCAAAGGCATCGGCCCGGCCATGTCTGGGGCCATGCTCACCGAGCGACAGAAACAGCCGTTCAAAGACTGGGCGGACCTGCGCCGTCGCGTCAAAGGCTTGGGCGAGAAAAAAGCCGCACAACTCTCGGCCGAGGGTTTGACTGTGAACGGCCAGCCGTTTGAGAAGCGCCCATGAGCGCGGTGCTGGCCATTTGCACGGGTGCTTGCGCAGGTGCCTTGGCACGTTGGCAGCTGGGCCTGTGGCTCAATGCCGGGGGCGTGCTGCCCTGGGGCACGCTGGCTGCTAACCTGGGCGGGGCTTACTTGGTGGGCGTGTGTGTGGCGGTGTTTCAGGCCCTGCCCAACCTGGACCCCGCTTGGCGTCTGGCCTTGGTGACGGGTTTTCTGGGCGCCTTGACCACCTTCTCCACCTTCAGCGCCGAGGTGGTGGGCATGCTCATGCAACAGCGCTACGCCTTGGCTCTTGGCACGGCTGCCTTGCACCTGGTGGGCTCCTTGCTGCTGACCATCGCAGGCATCAAGTCTGCTCATATTTTTATAGCTGCTTAGTTAACAGCCATAAGGGCTAGAGCCGTATTTGGCTTATGAAAGCCAGCGCTTAGCCGCCACCGCGCTGCATGTACAAATCGAAGCGCTTCATGAAGGTGTAGCGCTGGGCCGCGTCCAAGCCGTGCAGCGTGAAGCTCACTTCCAAGCGCGGAATGCGTGCCAGCGCAATCAGGCGCGGCGACAACACCTGCCAGCGCACATCCAGGCTCGCACCCGCTTGCAGCCTGTCGAGCGCCACATGGGCGCCCTCACCTTGCAGCGTCCAAGGATGCTCGCCAATGGCAGCGGGCAGCCACCCCATCCACTCCGAGACGGTGCAGCCCATCTCGCGCACAAAAGACGCGTCGTAATGCGACTGCACAGCTCAGCCCTTGAACCTACGGGACACGCTCAGCCCCCAGCAATGGGTGGCCAAATGGCCAGCACATCGCCCTCTTGCAAGGTGCGCGTGAGCCTGTCGGCGGGTTCCACATACACGCCGTTGACCAGCACCAAGTGCACCAGTTTTTCGGGCATGCCGAATGGGGCAATGATGGTGCTGATGCTGGCATCCGTGGGCACGTCCAGCGCCATGATGTTGCTGGTGCGTGCCTCGGGAGGCAGGTAGTCGGTGAGGGAAGCGAAAAGTTTGAAGGTGATGTTCATTCAACGTCGCCGCGCATCGCCCGGGCCGCTCCAGCTGCCTTGCTGTTGGGCACAGGCGAGGTAGGCCTCGGACAATTTGGTGGGATCTTGTTTGAGGGTGTCTTTCCAGGCACCTAGCTTAACCGCACCTTCAACCAAACCACGCATCACGCCGACATGCTCGGTCCAGCCCACGCTGTTGCAACCAATGAGTACATCGTCTTTGAACTGCAGGCTCAGGTGGCGGCCTTGGGCTTTGTCGGTCAGTTCCACATGCTCGCCGCCGGGCACGCCTTCCCAATTGCCAAAGCTGGTGGAGATCATGCCCAGCGTATCGAGCACGTTGATTTGCGTCACGCCTTTGAGCTCGTTGGCCTGCCCCGCCATGTTGAGCGCGGCCACACGGGCTTGCTCGGCGGCGTTGGGCTGAATGGCGCTCACAATGGTTTTGCCACTGACCTTGTCGAAGGCTTCGGCGCAGTCGCCCGCAGCGTAAATGCCGGGCACATTGGTTTGCAGGTGCTCGTCGGTCAGCACGCCTTGCAAGCAGGTGATGCCAGAGTTTTCCAAGAAGCCGATGTTGGGCTTGACGCCCGTGGCGCTGATGACCAAGTCCACCTCGAGCGACTGGCCGTTGGAGAGCTTGACCGTCAAGGGTCGGCCAGACGACGCCTTGGGTGTGGGCGCCTCAGCCAAGCCTATGGCCTGTGCAATTTTGCCCAGCAGGCCCACCTCAGGCTCGGGCGCGTTGGACGTGGCGGCTATGCCCTCCACGCGGGTGCCGGTGAACACCTCCACACCTTTGGTTTCGCACCAATCCCGAATCATGCCGCCGGCCATGGGGCCCATCATGCGCGGCACCATGCGGTCGCCCATTTCCACCACGCTCAAATGCACGCCGCGCTGCTTGAGCGCTTCCATGATGATGCAGCCAATGAAGCCCGCACCCATCTGCAGCACCTTGGCACCAGGCTGGGCCAGGGCCATGATTTTGCGCGCGTCTTCCAGCGTCCAGCACGGGTGCACACCGGGCAAATCCATGCCAGGAATGGGCGGACGCACCGGCTTGGAGCCCGTGGCAATCAGCAGCTTGTCAAAGGACAGCACCTGGCCGTTGCTCAAGCTCACCTGTTTGGCGGCAGCGTCCACCTTGTTGGCCTGGGCCTGGACCTGGGTGATGCGCAGGTCTGCAAAATGCGTGGCCGATTTGCGCAGGTACGTGCCTGGCTCTTTGATGTTGCCAATCAAGAGGTAAGGAATGGCCATGCGCGAGTACGGTGGCTCTGGCTCATCGCCCACCAGGGTGATGGTGTCTTGGGGCGCTTGCTTGCGCAGGGTTTCTGCAGCGATCACGCCGGCTGGGCCTGCGCCCAAAATCACGTGGTGTGTCATCAGGTGTCCTCCATGAAAAAAGGCGGGGCTGTGTGCAGCACCCGCCCATGTTGTGGCCCATCAAGCCGGGGGCATCAAGCGCACCGGCTCAGGGCTCACAGGCCCAACTCACAAGCCCAAACGAGCACGGGTTTCCGCCGTGGGGCGGCCTTCGCCGTCCCAGCCACGCGCGCTGTAGTACTTGGGCAGCATCTCGGCGAGCATGTTGACCTTGCCTTTGGCTGGGCCGGTTTTGGCGGCTTCGCTCAGCAGGCGGGGTGGCAGCGAGTCGTCGGCTTTGGTAAAGCCCGCAGCGTTGTTGAACTCGCGCTCCATGTTCCAAATGCGCTCACCGATTTTCTCGAGCTCTTCGGTGGTGTACTCTTCGTTGCAAGCGGCTTGCAGCTGAGGCGCAAGGTCGGCCAAGCCCCACGCGAAGGTGGTGAACACGCACAGGCCCGACGAATCGAATGCCGCGGTTGCGTCTTGGAAGGCCTTGACCAACTCAGGCTTGCCTTCGTGCTCAAGCGGGTCGGTCTTGACCGGAATGCCCAACACCTCAGAGGCGATGGTGTAGCCGCGCAGGTGGCAGCCACCACGGTTGGACGTGGCGTACGCCAAACCAATGCCCTGAATGCCACGGCCATCGTAGGCCGGAAACTCTTGGCCCTTAGAGGACATGGACAACTCGGGGTGGCCGTACTTGGCGGTCAGGCGCTTGGAGCCCTGGCCAATTTCCACACCAAAGCCGCGGCTGTTGACGGTTTCTTCCACCAAGAAAGCCAGCGCTTGTGCCGAGCCAAACGGCGCCTCAATGCCAATTTGCTCTTTGGTCAGCACGCCTTTTTCATACAGCTCCATGACCGCGCCGATGGTCGCGCCAAAGCTGATGGGGTCGATGCCTTCTTCGTTGCAAATCAAGGTGGCGTATTGCAGCGCTTCCAAGTCGTTCACGCCGTTGGCAGCGCCCAGTGCCCAAGCTGCTTCGTACTCCAAACCGCCTGAGGCACCCCAGTACTGGGGCTTGTTGGCCACGGTGAAGTGGCCCTCGTCCATTTTGCTGATGCGACCGCAAGCAATCGTGCAGCCAAAGC
This sequence comes from Hylemonella sp. UBA6679, assembly GCA_002454975.1. GTDB lineage: Bacteria > Pseudomonadota > Gammaproteobacteria > Burkholderiales > Burkholderiaceae_C > Hylemonella. The sequence goes on along the minus strand of DKJZ01000074.1, from coordinate 63,983 downwards.
AGGCTTGGTTGGTCACCAGTTGCTTTTTGCCGTCGGTTTTGCGGGGCGTGGCCATGGCTTCGGCCGAGATGTCTTTGGCGCCTTCAAACTGCACGTCTTGGTGGTTACGGGTGGGCAAGGCGCCCACTTCGTTGATCACGTTCATCAGCACCTGGGTGCCGTAGGTGGGCAGGCCCTGGCCAGTGACGGCGTTTTCGGCCAAGATTTTTTTCTTCTCGGCGGTGGCTTTCATGAAGGCCTTGGGGTCGCGGATGTTGCCCACGCCCTTGGTGCCGCGCACCGCGATGGCTTTGAGGTTTTTGCTGCCCATCACCGTGCCCACGCCTGAGCGGCCAGCGGCGCGGTGCAGGTCGTTGACCACAGCTGCATACAGCACGCCGTTTTCGCCGGCCTTGCCAATGCTCGAGACGCGCATGAGCGGGTCTTGCAGGCTCTTTTTGAGCATGTCTTCGGTTTCCCAAACGCTCTTGCCCCAGAGGTGGCCCGCGTCGCGCAGCTCGGCCACGTCGTCGTTGACATACAGGTACACCGGCTTGGCCGATTTGCCTTCAAAAATCACCATGTCCCAGCCAGCCATCTTGAGCTCAGCGCCCCAGTAGCCGCCCGAGTTGGAGCAGGCAATGGCGCCAGTCAGCGGGCTCTTGGTGATGACGGTGTAACGCCCGCCTGTGGAGGCCATGGTGCCAGTCAGCGGACCGGTGGCCCAGATGATTTTGTTGCCTGGCGACAGCGGATCCACCTTGGGATCGACTTCGCTGGTGAGGTATTTGGAGCCCAGGCCACGTGAGCCCAGGTACGAGCGAGCCCACTCGGTGTTGAGGGGTTCAGACTTGACGGTTCCGGCGGTCAGGTCAACGCGAAGAATTTTTCCAGCCCAAGACATGTGTAACTCCTTTAAGCCGCAGAAGGTTGGTTGCCGAGCTTGTCAGCCCATTGCTGCATTTTGTTCAAGCCAGTCCAGTTGGCGTCAATGAACGTGATGGCGCCGGTGGGGCAAGCATCGGCACAGGCCGGGTCGCCGCCGCACAAATCGCACTTTTGCACCTTGCCGGTTTCTTGCACGTAGTTGACCGTGCCGAATGGGCAAGCAATGGTGCAGACCTTGCAGCCCACGCAGGTGGACTCGTTGACTTCCATGGCGCCGGTGGACTTGTTCAGGGTGATGGCTTCAACCGGGCAGGCGTGCAGGCACCAGGCCTCGTCGCACTGGGTGCAGGTGTAAGGCACTTTTTTGCCAGTGTGATGGAAATCGAACACCTTGATCCGCGACTTGGCGGTGGCAAACGTGCCGTAATTCTCGAACGAGCACGCCATTTCGCACTGCAAACAGCCGGTGCATTTGTCGGCGTTGATGTGCAATACCTTTTGCATCTGACACTCCTTAAGTTAAGTTCACGGCAAACCACCTATGAACTGAAAAACATACGTATTTTTAACAGACAGCCTCGGGCAAACACCTAGGGACTACCCTAGGAGGCGCGCAGAAATACCGGTTAAATTCTCAGAATGCAACACCTGACCAAGTCGCCCATGGCCTCCCGGCTTGAGCGGATCGACCAAGCCCGGCAAGCCGCTTTGGTCGACCTCAAAAGCGCGCACACCGGCTTGGTCGAACCTTGGATCGAGCAATCTTGGCAACGTTGCCTGAGCCGCGGGCAACGCACATCGGACCGGGTGGTGTTTGAGGCGGTATCGCGCAGCGACTTGCAGGCCACGGCCGAATCCAACCGGCGCTTGATTGAATCGGCCCGCCCCGTCATCGAGCAGCTGGCCCGGGCCATTGCCGATACGCGTTACTTTGCCATTCTCACCAACCACCACGGCGTGGTGGTCGATGTAGACGGCGTGATGGATGCCACCGACAAACGGGTCAGCGCCATTGCCCGCGTGGGTGTGGATTTGTCTGAAGAAACCGTGGGCACCACCGCCATTGGGGCTGCGCTGCGCGAGTTGCGACCCGTGTGGCTGCACCGCGGCGAGCATTTTTTCAAAGACAACGCGGTCTACAGCTGCGCCGGTGCACCCCTGTTTGGCCCGCAAGGCCAGTGCGTGGGCATGCTTGACCTGACCGGGGTCGAAACTTCGGAGCGGCCCGAGCTGCGCCATTTGGTGGCGCAGTCGGTGCGCAGCATTGAAAACGCCCTGGTCAACCAGCAAGCGCACACCTTGCTGTTGCGCATCAACTGGCCAGGTACGCCATTGGGGTTAGAGGGCGATGGGCTGCTTGGTCTGGATGGTGACGGGCAAGTGCTGGCCGCCAACCAAGCCGCACGCTTGCTGCTGCCCGAGCTGGTGCACATGCCCAGCCAGCGCATCGACTGCCGAGACTTGTTTGCCACCCCGTTTGAGCATTTGCTGGATGCCGCCGTGCGTCAACAAACCCTTGAAACGCCTTTGTGGAGCGGCTTGCGAGTGCAGGTGCACGGCACCTTGCATGAGCGCCGCCACGCCAGTCGCCCCAGCCAGCGCCCCGCTGATTTGCAAGGCAACTTGCCACTCAAAGACTTGGAAACATCGCTGATTCTGCAATCGGTCGAAGCCCACAAGGGCAACGTGGCCCAAGCTGCAAGAGCCTTGGGCATCAGCCGCGCCACGGTTTACCGCAAACTCAAAACCAAGCGCTGACATACTCAGCTTTGGGGCAGAACAACATCAATCCGCTTGAGCCAGCGGACATGACGCGGGCCAGAACGCAGGTCTTGCAGCGACCTCAAACTTGGCCAACCATCCGTTTGAACCACGTCTTGCCCATCCTGGCGCAAAATGACCACCACCCCATCTCCTAAGGGGCTGTTGAACAGCTCACCCCAAGAAAAACTGGTCTGGTAACCATCAGTCGCGGTCAGCAGCACCACCGTTTTGCGAATTTGTCGTCGATCCGGCGAAGGCTGAGCGCGCTCAACCAGGTCGCGCAGCAACACGCCCTCAAAAATCAATTTGCGCGCAACTTGTTGACCCTCTTGGGTCACGGTTCGCTGCTCTTCAAATTTTTTGAGAGTCATGGCCAGCAGATCCTGGCGGCTCAATGACAAACGGTCTTGCACCGAACCCTGGACCTCCAAACGCATCTCAGCGGTGTTCACCTCGGCTGATGAAAAACCATACCTGGCAAAAATGGCTTGGGCGTCGGCTTGCATCAAGGCTTGGGCGAATTGCTGCGCTGCTGACGACGCGTTGGCGCGCAAGGTCATGCCGTAAGAGGCACTCACCTGCAAGGCCTGCGGAATGGCCATGATTTTCAAAGCAGGTGTGTCTTTTTGGGCGCTCTTGGCATTGGTGCAATAGGTCACAAACACATCCACATTGCCCTGCGACATCACCCAGGCATAAGGATTGCGCCCTGACGGCGCTTGGGCAGACTGCGGCCCGCCTGTGAGCTGTTGCGCCTTCTCGCGCAAAACCTGGGTGGCACCAACTCGCAAGGCCTCGGCTTTGCCAAACAAGGCCCAGGCGTAGTCCCCCGCGGGGTCGGCTTTGGGCGTGGAGATGCCCACGCGCGTGGACGGATCAAGCAACAGATTCAGCACATCGCCGGTGTTGACGTTCTCGTTGGCCAACACACACATGCGGTTTTGCAACACCACCCGGTGGGCTTGCCAGCCGCCGCCTTGCACCAATTTTTGCGGGTGGTCGGTGTCGGCAGATATGAAGAGCGACACCGACTGCGCGGCGGCGTCGGCGCTGTTCTCAAGCCTTTGCCGCAACAAGCCCGAAGGGCCAAAGGTGAGGTTCAAACCAACACCGCTTTTGGCTTGGTACTGCGCGGCCACCTCGGTCAGCGCGTCTTTGAGGCTGCCCGCTGCCATGACAGCGACGCTGCCCTGCTGTGCCTGCGCTTGAGAGGCCAAGCTGCAAGCCATGAAGCAGGCCGTCATCCACAAGACCAGACGTGGTTTCATTTGCCAGCGTTCGGGAAAAACAGCTGTTCGCCGTTGATTTTGTAAGCCGCAATGACGGCTTGGCCAGCCGGGGCGGTGATCCAGTCGGCGAATTTTTGCGCCTCTGTGACCTTGGCGTGGGCGTGCTTGGCAGGGTTGACCACCATCACGCCGTACTGGTTGAACAGGCGGTTGTCGCCTTCCACCAAAATTGCCAAATCAGCACGGTTTTTGAAGTTGAGCCAAGTGGCGCGGTCGGCCAGCACATAGGCTGCGCTTGAGGCCGCGATGTTCAGCGCAGGGCCCATGCCACAACCACACTCTTTGTAGCCTGCGCCTTTTTTATCGCTCAGGTCTGCGGTTTTCCAAAAGCGCAATTCGGCGGCATGCGTGCCGCTTTTGTCGCCTCGCGAAATGAAGGCTGCGTTGCTAGCGCTGAGTTTTTTCAGGGCTTCAACAATGTCTTTGCCTTTGGTGGCAGCCGGGTCGGCTTTGGGGCCAATGAGCACAAAATCGTTGTACATGACCGCTTGGCGCTTCAAGCCAAAACCATCGGTAACAAACTTTTCCTCAGCCACCTGGTCGTGCACAAACACCACATCGGCGTCCCCACGGCGCGCCATGTCCAAGGCCTGGCCGGTGCCCAAAGCCACCACTTTGATGTCAATGCCCGTGGCTTTTTTGAACTCAGGCAAAAGGTGCGAAAACAAGCCCGATTGCTCGGTGGATGTGGTGGACGACATCACCATGGTTTGCGCCAACACAGCGCCCGACATGGCCAGACCAGCCATGGCAAAAAGCAACTTGCCATGCCAAGCTTGTAACTTCGTAGAACTCATACCAACTCTCCTTTAACAAATGCAAATGCAGCGCTTGACGTGGCTTGCAGCACGTCTGGGTTGAAAAAATCTTGAACGGGTAAATCGGCCAACAAGCGCCCACCCTCGAGGTACAAGACACGGGTGGCCAGGCGCTTGACCTGACCCAGGTTGTGGCTGGCAAACAGCAGAGTCACGGGGCGGGCTTGCACAAACTCGGCCATGAGCAGCTCCACCTCGTGCTTGGCGTGAGGATCCAAGCTGGCGGTGGGCTCGTCCAACAACAAAACATCGGGCTCGGTGGCCCAAGCGCGCGCCAAGGCCAGGCGCTGCTGCTGACCGCCCGAGAGACTGCGCGCGGGGCGAGCGGCCAAGTCGCCCAAGCGCACACGCGCCAAAGCTTGCAAGGCGGGCTGACGCGTTTGTCGCCAAGGCACGCCTGAGAGCCACAGGCCCAAACGCAGGTTGCTCAGCACCGACATGCCCAACAAAAACGGGCGTTGGAACAACATGGCCAAGACCAGGGCAGGCCGCACCTGGCGCTGGCCCTGGGTGGGCTGAAGCAGGCCATGCATCACACGCAAGAGCGTGCTTTTGCCGCTGCCGTTGGCACCCACCAAAGCCACCGACTCTCCCGCGCAGACCGACACGCTCAAGGGATGCAAGGCGGTGTGCTGGCCGTAGCGCAAGCCCACGTCTTGCAAGGCAATCACGGGGCTCATGCGTGCAAACCTTCTGGGCTCAGCGCCTGGGCGCTTGGCTGGCCAGCACGTGCGCGGCTCCAACGCCGCACCAGCCCCACCATGGCATTGAGCAGCAACACCACGCCCAACAAAATCAGCCCCAAGGCCAGCGCCAAAGGCAAGTCACCCTTGCTGGTTTCCAGGGCAATGGCGGTGGTCATCACGCGGGTAAAACCGTCGATGTTGCCGCCCACAATCATCACCGCGCCCACCTCCGCAATGGCTCGCCCAAACGACGCAATGGCCACCGTGAGCAAGGCCAGCCGCTCGTCCCAGGCCAAGAGCACCGCGCGCAGCCACGGCCCAGCCCCCATGGCCTGCAGCTGCTCGCCGTGCTGCGACGCCACATCTTCTATCACCTGACGGGTCAAGGCGGTGACCACCGGCAACACCAACAAGGTTTGGGCCAGCACCATGGCCTTGAAACTGAACAGCCACCCCAAGTGCCCCAAAGGCCCGGTGCGCGACAGCAGCAAGTACACCACCAAGCCCACCACCACCGAGGGCACGGCCAGCAAGGTGTTCAAGACCATCAACACCACACCGCGCCCAGGAAAACGCGCCACCCCCAGCCAGGCGCCCAGCGCCAAGCCGGCCAACAAGGCCAGCACCGTGGCCCAAGCGCTCACGTACAAAGAGCGCCCAACGATGGCCAGCAAAGCGGGGTCTGCATCTTGAATCAAGGCCACCGCGGTGACAACGCTGTCTGAGAAGGTCGACATAAGTGCGGTATCGTAGGGGCTCAAGAATTCCCTGAACATATGAACAGCCGTGCATAAGCTAGAGTTTCATTACGCCTTTTCGCCTCGCTCGTCTGCCGACGAGCCCTCTGCCACCGGTGCGGGCATGCCCAGCCTCAACACCGTGCGCAACCCTTTGCTGGATTTGTTGCACGCGGTGCAAAGCAGCGGCTCTATTTCCGGCGCGGCCCGTCTGCTTAACCTGTCTTACCGGCATGTGTGGGGCGAGCTCAAACGTTGGCAAGACGAGATGGGGCATGAGCTCATCACTTGGGACAAGGGCCAGGCCTCGCGCCTGACGGAATTTGGCTACAAATTACTGTGGGCCGAGCGGCAAGCCCAGGCACGTCTGGCGCCACAAATTGAGTCTTTGCAGGCCGACTTGCAACGCGCCTTTGCCATGGCCTTTGACGACAGCATCCATGTGCTGACGCTTTTTGCCAGCCACGACGATGCCTTGAGCGCATTGCGTGCGCACGCCGCCGAGCACCACCGGCTGCATTTGGATGTGCGCTTCATGGGCAGCGTCGACGCCATCCGCGCGCTCAACGAGGGTCGCTGTGTGCTCGCAGGTTTTCACACCCGCGAACACCCTGGCAAAGGCTCGCTCACCGAGCGCACGTACCGCCCTTTGCTTAAAACGGGCTTGCACAAAATCATCGGCTTTGCCAAGCGCACACAAGGCTTGATCGTGGCTGATGGCAACCCAAAAAACATCCACACTTTGCAAGACCTGCAACAAGCGGGGGTGCGCATGGTCAACCGGGCTTTGGGCACAGGCACGCGGGTGTTGCTGGACGAACTTCTGGCGCAAGCCGGTTTGGATGCGGATCAGCTGGCGGGCTACGACACTGCCGAAGGCTCGCACGCGGCGGTGGCCCAAGCCGTGGCTGCTGGCGCGGCCGATGCGGGCCCAGGCATTGAGGCCGCAGCCCGCGCGCGGGGCCTGGGCTTTGTGCCCCTGATCACCGAAACCTACCACTTGGTGTGCTTGAAATCAGCCCTGCAAGAGCCGGCCATGGCCGCGCTGCAAACGGTGCTGCGCAGCGCCGACTGGCAAAGCCAACTCGCCACGCTGCCAGGCTATGCGCTGGATGCGCAAACTGCAGGTGAGGTGCTCTCGCTGCGCGAAACCCTGCCTTGGTGGAATTACCGCAAAGACAAAACCACAACCGACACAGCCGTCACGGCTTAAAGGCAGCAGCTGCTTTAGGCAGCGCAGGAGCGAAAACCGATGAACACATCGTCACGCTCGGGCGCATAAAAATTGCGGTACTTGGGGTGGCGTATGCGCGCCGAGGTGAACAAGGACGCCCCGCGAACCGATCGGTGGGTTTCAAACCAAGGCGCAGAGTAATCGCGGTAAGGGCCAGGCGCAAAGCCAGCAAAGCCACGAAAACGCGAGCCGGTCCACTCCCACACATCGCCCCAATGAAAACCACGCCGATGCGCGGTGTGGGCCGCCAACTCCCACTCCACCTCGGTGGGCAAACGCCGCCCGGCCCAACGGCACCAAGCGTCGGCCTCCCACCAGCTCAGGTGCATGGCCGGCTGCAAAGCCGCCATGCGGCGGGCTTGGCCAAAATAATGCTGAATCACCGCCCCCTCTCCGCCCAGGCGCGCCACACCAATTTGCGCCACATGGCGGGGGGCACGGCGCCCCTCAGCATGGCCCTGCGCCAACCAGACCTGGCCTTGGGGGTGCCAAAGCTCGGGCCGGTCGTAGCCACCGTCGTCGATGAACTCGATGAATTGCGCCCAGTTCACGGGTTGGGCATCAATCTCAAACTCAGGCACAGCCACTTCGTAAGCCGGCATTTCATTGTCAAAGGCAAACCCTTGACCGGCATCGCTGCCAAACCGCCACAAAGCGCTAGGCACCAACAAAGACTCACGCACTGGCCGCGGGGCAGGCAGGCTGAGCTCCAGCGGCAGACCCAGGGTTTGGGCCATCATCACAAAAGCTTCGGCATGCATGTCTTCATGCAACAGGCACAAGCGGTAAAAGTACAAACCGACATCGTCGTCTGGGGCTTTGGTCAGCATGTCCAGGGTGGACTCCAGCGTGGCCAGCAGGTAGTTGCGGGTGTCGGCCAAACTGGGCAGGTCCAAGTCCCAGCGGCTGGCATGGGGCACCAAGCTGGAGTTCCACCACCGGTCGGCACTGGCCTTGAGCGAGGGCAGCCGGGCCGCTTGGGGGTCGGCATGCTGACCCAGGTGGCGCTGAAGGTTGCGGCCAATCCAAAACTCTTGAAACCAACCAATGTGCCCAAGCTCCCACAAGGGTGGATTGACTTCCGACAGGCGCGGCACGCTGAGGTGCTCGCCCAGCTTGAGCTCAAAAGCGGTCAGAAGCTGCAGGGTTCGGTTGCGCGCGTTGATCAACGCCAGAGACAGGTTGTCCCGGCCGGCACGGCGCCAATCGATGGATTCAGGCTCACTAAGGAGAGTGGCCGTGTAGTTGGTGTTGGCCATGCACGATTATGTGTTGCCCAGGCGGCCCTGTCGAGCCGCTGGCATGTGGGCATTCCCTATGTGTAAGTTAGAAAAGCAGGGTAATCTGGGGCTATTCACAGCCGCTAAAATGATCGGTTGATCAGTTTTGACATCTTTGGGAGAAACCTGTGGCCTATTTGCTGAAATTAGCACTCTGGGTGGACAAAATCAGCCTCAATTTTGGGAAGCTTGCTGCATGGGCGGTGATGTCCGCAGCCATGATCAGTGCGGGCAATGCCTTTGTGCGTTACGGCCTGGATGTGAGCTCCAACGGCTGGCTTGAAATTCAGTGGTATTTGTTCGCCGCCACCGTGATGCTGGGCGCCCCTCATGTGCTCAAGCTCAACGAGCATGTGCGGGTGGACATCATCTACGCCAAGCTCGGTGGCAAGGGCCCGGTTTGGGTGGATCTGTTTGGCTTGGTATTCTTTTTGCTTCCTGTGATGCTGCTGATGGTTTACTTCAGCTGGCCACTGTTCATGAAGATGTACCTCACCGGTGAAATGTCCCAAAACGCGGGCGGCCTGATTCGTTGGCCCGTGATGATGCTGCTGCCTTTGGGCTTTGGCTGGATGTTTCTGCAGGGCCTGAGCGAAATCATCAAGCGTGTGGCTTACCTGCAGGGCAGCTACAGCATGGACATTCATTACGAGAAACCGGTGCAGTAAAGCGCCGCTTCAACACGCAGAACTTTAGAAAGCCTTCCCATGGAAATGGAAAATTTCGCCCCGATCATGTTCGCGGGCCTCGTGGTGGTGATGTTGATCGGTTTTCCGGTTGCCTTCTCGCTGGCAGCCCTGGGGTTGTTCAGTGGCTTTTTTGCCATCGAAATGGGCTGGTTTCCCGCCAGCTTCATGGCCAACCTGCCCCTCAACATCTTCGGGATTTTGAGCAACGACTTGCTCCTGGCCATCCCCTTCTTCACCTTCATGGGTGCCATTCTCGAAAAGTGTGGCTTGGCCGAAGACATGCTCGACTCCATGGGTCAGCTGTTCGGGCCGGTCAAAGGGGGCCTGGGTTACTCGGTGATCATCGTGGGCTTCATCTTGGGTGCCATCACCGGTACGGTGGCGGGCCAGGTGATTGCCATGGCGCTGATTTCCCTGCCCGTGATGATCCGTTACGGTTACAACATGCGCTACGCCACAGGCGTGCTGGCCGCCTCGGGCACCATCACACAGCTGGTGCCCCCGTCGCTGGTCTTGGTGGTGTTGGCCGACCAGCTGGGTCGCTCGGTGGGCGACATGTACAAGGGCGCTTGGGGTCCGTCGATTTTGCAAATCGCCATTTTTGCGCTCTACACCTTTGCCCTGAGCGTGGTCAAACCCAGCCATGTGCCCGGTGTGCCGCGTGAAGCGCGTACCCTCAACGGCTGGGCGCTGTGGCGCAAATGCTTGCGCGGCATCATCCCTTCAGCTGTGCTGATTTTTGCGGTGCTGGGCTCCATGGGCGGCTTGCCTGGCATCAACACGGCCATTGCCACCCCCACAGAAGCGGGTGCCATGGGCTGTGTGGGTGCCTTGATGTTGGCGGCCATGCACAAGCGCTTGACCAAAGACCTGATTTGGGAGGCCATGACGGGCACCATGCGTTTGACCGCGATGGTGGTGTTCATCTTGATCGGCTCGCGCGTGTTCTCCATGGTCTTTCAGGGTGTGGACGGCGCCAAGTGGGTGGAGCACTTGCTCAGCCAATTGCCAGGCGGCCAGGTGGGCTTCTTGATTGTGGTGAACATCTTTGTGTTCTTCCTGGCTTTCTTCCTCGACTTTTTTGAGATCGCCTTCATCATCATCCCCATGCTTGGCCCCGTGGCCGAGAAAATGGGCATTGACCTGATTTGGTTTGGCGTGCTGCTGTGCGTGAACATGCAAACCAGCTTCATGCACCCGCCGTTTGGTTTTGCGCTGTTCTACTTGCGCGGCATTGCCGACACCTTGTTCAAAGAAAAGCGGATTGAAAAGCCAGTCAAGTCCAGCGACATTTACCTGGGCTCCATTCCCTGGGTGATCATGCAGCTCATCTTGGTGGCTATTGTGATTTTTGTGCCGCAAACCGTGACCATGTTCCTCGACAAAGAGGTGGTGGTTGACATCGACAAGGTGGTGATTGAAGCCCCCGTGGACGACACCCCGCCAGCTGAGCCCACCTTGGACGGCCCAGCAGACGCGAACAAATCCTCCGACGACGAGCAAAAGAAAATGGATGAGCTGTTCAAGACCAAATGAGCTTGAACCAGCCCACTGACATGCTGGCCCACCTTGGGCCAGCCCCCTTTCACTTCGTGATGGAACCCGCCGAGCTCAGCTGCCCGGCGTTTTCTCGAACCTTCAAAAGCATGGCCACGGTCTTGGTGTCGGGCTGTGGGGCTTGGTTGTTTGACCTGTGGCGCGCTGGCGTTTTGGGCTCCGGGGCCAGCTCGGGTTTGGTGTGGTTTTTGTGTGGCTTGGCCTTGATGGCCATCACCTACTTCTACATCCTGACCAGCACCACCACGCTCAATGCCCAACACATCCAACAGGTGTGGGTGTGGAACAAGCAGTTTGACCTGCGTGAGCTGGCGTATTGCAAATTCATACGCATCCCTGGGCTGGACTGGCTCATTGCGCCGCGGCTTTACGCGCGTAACCTGAGCGGCAAGTTTGCGGTCTTTTACGCCTCAGACCCAGCGATGTTGAGCCAATTTGCGCGGCTCACCCGCGAGCTCACCATCTTTCGCCAAACCCATTAAAAAACCGCCCTGGGTTGCCCCAGCGCGGTTGTTATGTAAGCCCCCGCAGGGGCTTAAAAAGCTTTACAGCTTTTGCGCTTGCATGAAGCGGTCGAACGTGGCTTCGGTGAACTTGAACCACAGGTTCTGCTCAGCGCGGAACTTGCTGTAGTCGGTGTAAACCTTTTTCCAGTTTTCGTTCTTGGCAGACAGCTCGTCGTAGAAAGCCATCGACTGTTTGAAGGCCGAGGCCATCACGTCGTTGGGGAATGCACGCAGCTTGGTGCCAGCGCCCACCAACTGCTTCAAAGCAGCGGGGTTCTTGGCGTCGTAACGCGCTTGCATGACGATGTGCGCTTCAGACGCAGCAGCTTCAACCATGGCTTTGTACTCAGGGCTGAGTGCGTCAAACGCTTTGTTGTTGATGTAGAACTCAAGCTGTGGGCCACCTTCCCACCAGCCGGGGTAGTAGTAGAAGGGCGCGACTTTGTTGAAGCCGAGTTTTTGGTCGTCGTAAGGGCCAATCCACTCAGCCGAGTCGATGGTGCCTTTTTCCAGGGCTGCGTAAATTTCGCCGCCAGGGATGTTTTGGGGCACGCCACCAATGCGCTCAAGCACCTTGCCGCCAAAGCCGCCAATGCGCATTTTCAAACCCTTCATGTCAGCGACGGATTTGATTTCTTTGCGGTACCAGCCACCCATCTGAGCGCCCGTGTTGCCGCCTGGGAAGTTCACGATGTTGTACTTGGTGTAGAACTCGCGCATGAGCTTGAGGCCGTTGCCTTCGTACATCCAGGCTGTCATTTGACGGCTGTTCAAGCCGAAAGGAATGGCGCAAGCCAAGGCAAAGGTTTCGTCCTTACCAAAGAAGTAGTAAGGGGCGGTGTGGGCCATCTCGATGGAACCCTGTTGCACGCCGTCGACCACGCCAAAAGCGGGCATCAATTCGCCAGCCGCGTGAACCGAAACCTCAAACTTGCCGCCCGACATTTTCTTCATGGAGTTGGCAAACGTGTCTGCCGCACCGAAGATGGTGTCCAGGGCTTTGGGGAAGCTTGAAGCCAGGCGCCAGCGGATGGTGGCTTGGGCATGCACAGCAGGTGCCACACCTGCGGCCAACACACCGGCAATACCCGCTTGCTTGATCAGGGAACGACGATCCATTGAGAGTCTCCTAGGAAGTACGGTTGAAAAACGCAGTATAGGCAATAAGCGAAAAACCCCACATACGCATTTCCTCGATCAAGGGAAAACGATCATGCCCTGATCGAGAAAAAACTGGTGGGTACAGTGGGCTCAGGCAAAGCGCTGGCGAATGGCCGCTTCAATGCCAGCGGCGTCCAGGCCCTGCAAGCTCAGCAATTTGGCTGGGTCACCATGCTCAATGAAGGTGTCGGGCAGGCCCAGTTGCAGCACGGGCTTGTGCACGCCGGCGGCCTGCAAAGCCTCCATGACAGCGCTGCCCGCACCCCCCATGATGGCGCCCTCTTCCAGCGTGACCAAGGCCGTGTGCTCGGCGGCCACTTGCAACAAAAGCGCCACATCCAAAGGCTTGACCCAACGCATGTTGACCACCGTCGCATCGAGCTTGTCGCCCGCCTCCAGGGCCGGGTAAAGCAAGGTGCCAAAAGCCAAAATGGCAATGCGCGGCCCATCGCTAGGCAGGTTGCTTTGGCGGCGCACCTCGCCTTTGCCAAACGGCAGTGGCGCCAGGTCCGGCAAGGTCGGTACGCCAGCGCCAGCGCCACGCGGGTAGCGCACCGCCACAGGGTGGTTTTGCGCATAAGCACTGGAGAGCAATTGGCGGCATTCGCGCTCATCGGCCGGGCACGCCAGGCTCATGTTGGGAATGCAACGAATGAAAGGAATGTCGTAAGCACCGGCATGGGTGGCGCCGTCAGCGCCCACCAGGCCAGCGCGGTCCAGGGCAAACACCACGGGCAGGTTTTGCAGGGCCACATCGTGAATGAGCTGGTCGTAGCCGCGCTGCAAAAAGGTGGAATAAATGGCCACCACGGGCTTCAAACCCTCGCAGGCCAGGCCGCCGGCAAAGGTCACGGCATGCTGCTCGGCAATGCCCACGTCGTAATAGCGATCGGGGAAGCGTTTGTGAAATTCCACCATGCCCGAGCCTTCGCGCATGGCGGGGGTGATGCCCACCAGGCGCTTGTCTTTCTCGGCCATGTCGCACAACCACTGGCCAAACACCTGGGTGAAGGTGGGCTTGGATGGCGCGCTGGGTTTTTGCAAACCCACCGAGGGGTCGAACTTGCCCGGGCCATGGTAGGCAATCGGGTCGGCCTCGGCCAGGTCGTAGCCCTGCCCTTTTTTGGTGACCACATGCAAAAATTGCGGGCCTTTGAGCTGCTTGATGTTTTCCAGCGTGGGGATGAGGGACTCCAGGTCGTGCCCGTCGATGGGGCCGATGTAGTTGAAGCCAAACTTCTCAAACAAGGTGGCGGGCACCACCATGCCTTTGGCGGTTTGCTCAAAACGCTTGGCCAACTCAAACAGGGGCGGGGCGTTTTTCAGCACCTGCTTGCCCACGTTTTTGGCCGCGGCGTAAAACTGGCCGCTCATCAGTTGCGCAAGGTAGCGGTTGAGCGCGCCCACAGGCGGGCTGATGGACATGTCGTTGTCGTTGAGGATGACGATCAAACGGCAGTCTTCCACACCGGCGTTGTTCATGGCTTCAAAGGCCATGCCCGCGGTCATGGCGCCGTCGCCAATGATGGCTACCGCGTAACGGTCTTCGCCTTTTTGGCGTGCGCCCAAGGCCATGCCCAAGGCGGCAGAAATGCTGGTGCTGGAGTGCGCGGTGCCAAAGGTGTCGAACTCGCTCTCAGCGCGTTGTGGAAAACCACTCAAGCCCCCGAGCTGACGCAGGCTGTGCATGCGGTCGCGCCGGCCGGTCAAAATTTTATGGGGATAGGTTTGGTGGCCCACGTCCCAAACCAAACGGTCGTGCGGGGTGTTGAACACATAGTGCAGCGCCACGGTGAGCTCCACGGTGCCCAAATTTGAGCTGAGGTGCCCCCCGGTTTTGGCCACGCTGTTGAGCAAGTAGGTGCGCAGTTCTTGGGCCAGCGCAGGCAACTGGCTGCGGGAGAGCTGACGCAAGTCAGCGGGTTGGTTGATCTGTTCCAGCATCTTGATCGTTGTTTAGTTGGTGTCAGTGGGCACGGTGTACCACGAGGTCGGCCAAGGCCAGCAAAGCCTGCGTTTGGTTCAGGCCGCTGCGTGCAAGCGCCTCGACAGCGCGCGCATGCAAAGACATGGCTTGGTCACGCGCGGCCTGCAGGCCCATGAGGGACACATAGGTGGGCTTGTCGTTGGCCGCGTCTTTGCCAGCGGTTTTACCCAGGGTTGCAGAATCTGCGGTCACGTCCAGCACATCGTCCATGACCTGAAAAGCCAAGCCCAGGGCATCGGCATACACGCCAAGCTGTGTGTGCGCTTGCGCGCTGGCCTGGCCGCAAGCGGCACCCATCATCACGCTGGCATGCAGCAAAGCGCCGGTTTTGAGGCGGTGCATTTCACGCAGTTGGTCTTCGGTCAATTGCAAACCCACGCTGGCCAGGTCAATGGCCTGGCCACCGGCCATGCCGGTGCTGCCAGCAGCGCGCGACAACAGCGCGCACAAACGGGCCTGCACAACAGGCTCTACCCCCTGCTCGGGGGTGAGCACCTCAAAGGCCAGGGCTTGCAAAGCGTCGCCCGCCAACAAAGCGCTGGCTTGGCCAAATTGCACATGGACCGTGGGTTTACCGCGGCGCAGCACGTCGTTGTCCATGCAGGGCATGTCGTCGTGCACCAGGGAGTAAGCGTGAATCAGCTCCAGCGCACACGCTGCGCGCAAAGCCGCTTCGAGCTGGCCGCCAACAGCCTGGCTGGCTGCGTGCACCAACAGTGGGCGAAAGCGCTTGCCACCATCGAGCACGGCATAACGCATGGGCTCGGCCAGGCTGGCCGGGGTGTTGTGGCCCACCCACACGCTGAGCGCTTGCTCGGTGCTGGCGAGCACCTGGTCACGCCAGGGCTTGAAATCAAAGTCCATGCGTGTCTCGTTCAGGCGTTGTTCCAGGGTTTGAGGGAAGTGCCATCGAGCACCTGGATTTGGTCATCCACCGCTTGCAAGCGGTCCCGGCAAAAGCCCAGCAAAGCGGCCCCACGCTGGTAGGCGCTGAGCAACTGGTCCAGGGGAAGTTGGCCCGATTCGAGCTTGAGCACCAGCGTTTCGAGCTCGGCCAAGCCCGCCTCGTAGGTGGCGGGCAGGGGCTCAGCCTGGGCAGAACCGGGGGCTTCAGATGTTTTGACCTTGGGCATGGACTGTCTGTCAATGAAAGTTGAATTTTAGATGCGTCAACGATAGGCTACACCAGCAAAGTGCCCAACAGGGTCTCCCCCGATGATCGCATTGGGCAGGGTAGAATTGACGGTTTGCTTACAGCTGTGCGCCTTGTCACACTGAGCGCCCAATAACAACCATCTCCCGGGATCAGGGGAGTCGTTAGGTCAGGTCACCCATGTCTGATTTAAGTCTTCAACTGCAGCAGGCAAACAGCCAATTACCTGTTTCGAGCTACTTTGACGAAGCTTTGTTCCAACAGGAACTCGCCAGCATTTTCAATGCCGGGCCACGCTACGTCGGCCATGCGCTGAGTGTGCCCCAAAACGGGGATTACCATGCGCTGCCGCACGAACTCGAAGGCCGCGCCCTGGTGCGCCACAACGACCAAGTCTCCTTGGTCTCCAATGTGTGCCGCCACCGTCAATCGGTCATGCTCAAGGGCCGAGGCTCTTTGCTCACCACCCAGCCTGGCAGCGCTGGGGGCAACATTGTGTGCCCGCTGCACCGCTGGACCTATGCGCCCGAGGGGCAGTTGCTGGGCGCGCCGCACTTTGCCCAAGACCCTTGCCTGAACCTCAACAACTACCCGCTGCAATCTTGGAACGGCTTGTTGTTTGAAGCTGGCCCTCGCGCACGCAACATCGCCCAAGACCTTGCTGGCATGGGTGCGGCTGCCAACCTTGATTTTTCAGGCTACGCGCTCGACCGGGTGGAAATGCACACCTGCAACTACAACTGGAAAACCTTCATCGAGGTGTATCTGGAGGACTACCACGTTGGCCCTTTCCACCCCGGCCTAGGGCAGTTTGTGACCTGCGATGACCTGAGCTGGCAGTTTGGCCAGCACTACTCGGTGCAACAGGTGGGGGTGTCGCGCGCTTTTGGCCAGCCAGGCTCGGCGGTGTACCGCCGCTGGCACGACGCGCTGCTGAGCTACCGCGGCGGCCAACTGCCCGACAAGGGCGCCATCTGGCTGACCTACTACCCCCACATCATGGTGGAGTGGTACCCGCATGTGCTCACTGTGTCCACCCTGTACCCGCAGGGGCCACAAAAAACCCTCAACATGGTGGAGTTTTACTACCCCGAAGAGATCGTGGCCTTCGAGCGCGAGTTTGTGCAAGCCCAACAAGCCGCCTACATGGAAACCTGCCTCGAAGACGACGAAATCGCCGAGCGCATGGACGCTGGCCGCGCCGCGCTGTTTGCCCGTGGCGACAACGAGGTTGGCCCCTACCAAAGCCCCATGGAAGACGGCATGCAGCATTTTCACGAGTGGTATCGCCGCCAGCTCGGCCTCTGAATGCAAGCCCTCTGGATGGTCCTGGGGGCCTTCTTTTTCGCCACCATGGGCGTGGGCGTGAAGATCGCCTCGCAAGTTTTCAACACCGCCGAGCTGGTGTTTTACCGCGGCATCATCAGCATGGTGCTGCTGGTCTTGGTGTTGCGCACCCGCCAGGTCAGCCTGGCCACACCGGTACCTTTCATGCATGTCTGGCGCAGCCTGGTGGGCGGTTTGTCGCTGGGGGCTTGGTTTTTTGCCATTGCCGAGCTGCCCTTGGCCACGGCCATGACCCTGAACTACATGAGCGGCATTTGGGTGGCCGCCTTCATCGTGGGTGGGGGTGTGCTCTTGGGTAAAAGCCAACGCAACGGCCCGCTGATTCTCACGGTGCTGATGGGCTTTGTGGGCGTGGTGCTCACGCTGCGCCCCACCATCGAGCAAAACCAGTTGTTTGCGGGCCTCATAGGTTTGCTCTCAGGCATGTGCGCCTCGCTGGCTTATTTGCAGGTCACGGCTTTGGGCAAAGCCGGTGAACCGGTGGAACGCACGGTGTTTTTCTTTGCCCTGGGCACGGCTGTCACGGGCAGCCTGGGCCTGATGTGGACGGGCTGGACTCCGCTGTCGCAAATCACCTGGCAAGCGGCGGCTTGGCTCATCCCCATTGGCGCCCTGGCCTCCATGGGCCAATGGTGCATGACGCGTGCCTACAGTCGCGGCCACACCCTGGTGGTGGCCAGCTTGCAGTACTCGGGTATTGTGTTTGCCGCGCTCTACAGCCTGCTGCTCTTTGGCGACCACATTCCCGTCATGGGCTGGGCTGGCATTGGGCTGATTGTGGCCAGCGGCGTAGGTGCCACATTCCTCAAAGAGCGCGCCCTGCCCGACACCCCCGCCGAAGAACATTAACCCCCGAACCATGTACACCACCCTCATCACCCCAGAGCAACTCATGGCGCTGCAAGCGCAAGGCCCAGTTTTGGTGGCCGATTGCAGTTTTGAGCTGATGCAGCCCGAGCAAGGCCAGCAGCAATACCTGGCCTCGCACATCGCTGGCGCGGTTCGGGCCGACCTGGACCGCCACCTCAGCGCCAAGCCGCCACGGCCTGCCGTTAACAGCGGGCGCCACCCCCTGCCCCGGCGGGAAGACCTTGCCAAGTGGCTGCGCGACATCGGTTTGCAGCCAGGCATGCAGGTGGTGGTGTACGACCGGCAAGCCAGCAATTACTGCGGCCGCCTGTGGTGGATGCTGAAATGGGTGGGCCACGAAGCCGTGGCCGTGCTCGATGGCGGCTTGCAAGCCTGGCAACACGCAGGCGGCGCCGTCGTCAGCGGGCCAGAAGTCACCGCGGTGCCAGGAAATTTTGAGCTGGGGCAGCCCCTGTGCGAGCTGGCCGAGGTGCAAGACGTGCACGCCCGTTTGGGCGCGGCGCAAACCCTGGTGGACGCGCGGGCCACCCCCCGCTTCAAAGGCGAGGTGGAACCACTTGACCCGGTGGCCGGGCACATCCCTGGGGCGCTGAACCGCCCCTTCAACCTCAACATGCAGGCCGATGGCCGCTTCAAACCAGCGGCGCAGTTGCGTGAAGAGTTTTTAAGCCTGCTGGGCGATCTGCCACCTGGGAATGTGGTCCACCAGTGCGGCAGCGGCGTGAGCGCCATCCCTAACCTGCTGGCCATGGAGTTGGCTGGGCTGGGCCGCACAGCCTTGTTTGCTGGCAGCTGGAGCGAGTGGTGCGCCGACCCTGCGCGCCCGGTTGAAAAAGGCTAAGGCACCTGCTCAGTGGGTGTGGGTCACCAAGCTCATCAGTGTGACCATGCCCATGCCAGCGAACAGCCAGCCGATTTGCGCCAACGTTTGACGCAAACTCAAGCGCTTTTGCAGCTGTGGGATCAGATCGGCCAAGGCCACGTACATGAAGCTGCTTGAAGCCATCACCAAAAAGTAAGGCAAAAAGTCGCGCAGCTGCTCCACCAGCCAATAGCCCACCAGGCCACCGAGCATGGTCACCGCACCAGCCAGCGTCACCTTGAGCACCGCTGCTTGACGGCTCATCGCACCGCGACCCAGCACCACCAGGTCGCCCATGTGGTGCGGCACCTCGTGGGCCAACACCGCCAGCGCGGCAATGACGCCCAAGCGCACATCGGCCATGAAGGCCGAGGCCATCAAAATCCCGTCGCCAAAGCAGTGCACGCTGTCACCGGCCAACACCGCCCAGCTACCCGGCGCGTGCCCGCCGTGGTGCTCATGGTGGCTGATCGAGTTTTTTTGCGTGTTGTTGCGCTGAGGGGCACTGTGCTGCCCGTGCTCGTGACCATGGTCATGTTGATGGTCGTGGGCGTCATCGTGGGCATGCGGGCCGTGGTGGTGCTCGTGTCCGTGGTGCCACAACTCGGCCTTGTCGAGCAAAAAGAAAAACACCACGCCCAGCAGCAAGGTCAAAAACAAGCGGTGTGGACCGACGTCGCTCTCAAAAGCTTCGGGCAGCAAATGCAAAAAAGCCGTGCCCATCAAGGCACCCGCTGCCATGCTCAGCATGTGCTGGGTGTAGCGCGCCAACACGCCAAAACTCAGCAAGGCGGCCACAAACACACTGCCGATGCCGGCGGTGAGTGTGCCCAACAAGATTGCTACCAAAATCATAGCTAGTTAATCAATATCCATGCAGCCTGGGGGCTGATTTTTCTCAAATTTATTAAAAACGCAGCGTGCGCTCTACCCTCCAGTGTAGGTGACAAGCGGATAATCACCCGATGAACGACCCGCACGCCGCCCCATCCAAGCCCACCCACGCCTTCACCAACGCCACCGCAAAGACCAGCCAGCCCTCGGCTGCTGCGCCTGGCTTTTCAGCACTGCCCCTGCCCCCCGCCCTGCTGGAAAACCTGCACAGCTTGGGCTACACCGGCATGACCCCGATTCAGGCGGCCAGCTTGCCCTTGGCCTTGCAAGGCCACGATGTGATTGCACAGGCCCAAACCGGCAGCGGCAAAACCGCTGCCTTTGCCCTGGCGCTGCTCTCGCACCTCAACCCGCGTCGCTTTGCTGTGCAAGCGCTGGTGCTGTGCCCCACGCGCGAGTTGGCCGACCAAGTGGCGCAAGAAATCCGCCGCCTGGCGCGCGCGCAAGACAACATCAAAGTGATCACCATGTGCGGTGGTGTGCCGCTGCGCCTGCAAAGCGCTTCGCTCGAGCACGGCGCGCACATCGTGGTGGGCACCCCTGGGCGGGTGATGGACCACCTCAGCCGCGGCAACCTCACGCTCGAGGCCCTCAACACCCTGGTGCTTGACGAGGCCGACCGCATGCTCGACATGGGCTTTTTTGACGACATCGTGACCGTGGCCAAGCAGTGCCCAGCACAGCGTCAGACCCTGCTGTTTTCTGCCACCTACCCCGAAGGCATTGCCAAGCTCGCGCAGCAGTTCATGCGCACACCCCACACCGTCACGGTGGACGCCCAAAAAGCCGGCCCAGACATTGAGCAGCGCTTTTACGAAGTCACCCGCAGCACCCGTTTGAGCACCGTGCCCCTGCTGCTGCGGCATTTCCGCCCGGTGAGCAGCATTGCGTTTTGCAACACCAAGCAGCGCTGCAACGAACTGCTTGACATCTTGCAGGCCGAGGGCTTTGTCGCGCTGGCCTTGCACGGCGACCTGGAGCAGCGCGAGCGCGACCAAGTGATTGCGCAATTTGCCAACCGCAGTTGCTCGGTGCTGGTGGCCACCGATGTGGCCTCGCGCGGCCTGGACATCAAAGAGCTTGAAGCGGTGATCAACGTGGACATCACGCCCGACCCTGAGGTGCATGTGCACCGCATCGGGCGCACGGGGCGTGCGGGTGAATCCGGCTTGGCTTTGAACCTGGCCAGCATGGACGACATGGGCCATGTGGGGCGCATCGAGCTCAACCAAGCCGCCTCGGTGTGGTACCCGGTGAGCGAGCTCACGCCCATCAGCCCCGAGCCGCTGCGCCCGCCCATGAAAACCTTGCAGATTTTGGGTGGCCGCAAAGAAAAAATTCGCCCTGGCGATGTCATGGGCGCCCTGGCCGCAGAAGCGGGCCTCACACGCGATCAGGTGGGCAAAATCACCGTGACCGACTTCTGCACTTTCGTGGCCGTGCAACGCGACCTGGCGGCCCAAGCCTTGGACGCCTTGAACAATGGCAAGGTCAAAGGCCGCAGCGTCAGAGCGCGTTTGATTTGATGTCGCTCGGTTAATTGGTCAGTGGGCTTTGTCCCAGTTGGGGCCCACACCCACCTCGGCCAACAAAGGCACTTTGAGTTGCGCCACACCGGCCATCATGGCCGGGATGTGGGTGCGCACCCAATCTACCTGAGACTCGGGCAACTCAAACACCAACTCGTCGTGCACCTGCATGACCATCTTGATGCCGCGCTGCTCGGCATCAAGCACCTGCTGCACCTTGACCATGCTCATCTTGATGAGGTCAGCTGCGGTGCCTTGCATGGGCGCGTTGATGGCCGCGCGTTCAGCCCCCGCACGGCGCGGGCCGTTGGGTGAGTTGATCTCGGGCAGGTACAAACGCCGCCCAAACACCGTCTCCACATAGCCCTGCGCCTTGGCTTGCTCGCGGGTGTCGTCCATGTAGCGCTTCACGCCGGGATAGCGCTCAAAGTAGCGGGTGATGTAGTTGCGCGCTGCGGTGTTGTCGATGCCCAAGGCCTTGGCCAAGCCAAAGGCGCTCATGCCGTAAATCAAACCGAAGTTGATGACCTTGGCATAACGCCGCTGCTCGCTGCTGACCTCTTGCGGGTTCACGCCAAAAATTTCGCCGGCGGTGGCGCGGTGCACATCCAGCCCCTCATGAAAAGCTTTGAGCAAGGCCGCGTCATCGCTGATGTGCGCCATGATGCGCAGCTCAATTTGTGAGTAATCCGCGCTGGCAATCACACAACCCGGTGGCGCCACAAAGGCCTCGCGCACACGACGCCCTTCTGGCGTGCGAATCGGGATGTTTTGGAGGTTCGGGTCGTTGCTGCTCAAGCGACCGGTCACGGCCACGGCCTGCGCGTAGTGGGTGTGCACGCGGCCGGTGCGGGGCAAGGCCAGTTGCGCGAGCTTGTCGGTGTACGTGCCTTTGAGTTTGGCAAGACTTCGGTGCTCCAAAATTTTTGCGGGAAGCGGGTAGTCTTCGGCCAATTTTTCCAGCACTTCTTCATCGGTGCTGGGCGCACCTGTGGCGGTTTTTTTCACCACCGGCAAGCCCAGTTTGGTGAAGAAAATCTCGCCAATTTGTTTGGGGGAACCCAGGTTGAAAGGCTGGCCGGCCAACTCATGTGCTTGCGTTTCCAGCGCCACAATGCGCTGACCCAGCTCGTGGCTTTGCGCAGCCAGCGTGGGGCCGTCAATCAACACGCCATTGCGCTCGATGCGGTAGAGCGCTTCAGAGCTGGCAATTTCCAGCTCGTAAATGAAACGCAGCTTGTCGTTGGCTTGGATCAGCGGCCACAGGGCCAGGTGCACGTCGAGCGTTTGGTCGGCGTCTTCGCAGGCGTAGTGCGCGGCTTTGTCGATGGCCACTTGCGTGAAAGAGATTTGGTGGGCGCCTTTGCCACACAGGTCTTCGTAGCTGATGCCCGTGCGCCCCAGGTGCCGCTCGGCCAAGCTGCTCAAGCCGTGGGGCTTGTGGACTTCGAGCACATAGCTTTGCAGCATGGTGTCGTGCGCGTAACCCTGGATGTCAATGCCGTGGTTGGCCAGCACGTGGCGGTCGTACTTGATGTGTTGGCCCAGCTTCTTAGCCTGCGGGTTTTCCAGCCAGGGCTTCAAGCGCGCCAACACCTCGTCGCGCGGAAGTTGCACGGGCGCATCGGGGTAGTTGTGGGCCAGCGGGATGTAAGCCGCCTCGCCCGGTGTGGTGCTCAACGACAGGCCCACCACCTCGGCCACCATGCCATCGAGCGAGGTGGTTTCGGTGTCAAAAGCCACCAGCTCCGCGGCTTGCACCTTGGCCAGGCAGCGCTCAAAAGCGTCCCAGTCCAAGATGGTGTCGTAGCGCAGGGCGCGTGGGGGTGCAGGAGGCTGTTGGCTGGGCGTCTCGGGCTCGTCAAACAAACCTGGCATGCCCGAGGCTTTGGGTTGGCTGGCAGCGGCTGACCGCGTGGGCGCAGGCGTGTCGCCACCCAAGGCGCGGGCCAGGCCTTTGAAGCCGTACTGCTCGTAAAAAGCTTTGAGCTTGTCCACCTCAGGATCGACCGTGGCCAATGCGGCCAGGTTGGGCAAACCGGGGATGAAGTCTTGCAAGGCGCAATCGGTTTTGATGGTCAGCAACTGGCGGCCCGTGGGCAACCAAGCCAAGGCCTGCTTGAGGTTTTCGCCCGCCGCGCCTTTGATCTTGTCGGCATTGGCCACGATGTTGTCCAGGCTGCCAAATTCTTGCAGCCACTTGGCTGCCGTTTTTGGGCCCACCTTGTTCACGCCCGGCACGTTGTCTACCGCATCGCCCACCAGGGTTTGGTAATCAATCATCAGCTGCGGGGGTACGCCAAACTCGTCGGTCACCCCGGCCACATCGCGGCGCTTGCCGTTCATGGTGTCGATGATGGTGATGTGGGGCGTGACCAGCTGGGCCAGGTCTTTGTCGCCGCTGCTGACCACCACCTCGATGTCTTGCGCAGCCGCTGTCACCGCCAGGGTGCCAATGACGTCATCGGCCTCGACGCCTGGCACGTCCAGCACCGTCCAACCCATCAAGCGCACCACCTCATGGATGGGGGTGATTTGCGCGCGCAAATCATCGGGCATGGGCGAGCGGTGGGCTTTGTAGGCGGGGTAGAGCTCATCGCGAAAGGTGGGGCCTTTGGCATCGAACACACAAGCCACAAACTCTGCGTGCACCTCTTTGCGCAGGCTTTGCAGCATGTTGATCATGCCTCGTATGGCCCCGGTGGGGGGGCTGGTGGGGTCGCCGGGCACAGCGCGCAAATCAGGCATGGCGTGAAAAGCGCGGTAGAGGTAGCTGGAGCCATCGACCAGCAGCAGGGTTTTCTTATCGGACATGCCAACATTGTGCCTGCGCAAGCGCTCTTGAAGCGCAAGAACCCCGAGGCTGCAGGTTTGCTGGGCGCCCGCCCAGCTTGTGCGCCCAGGTTTTACAATTGGCGGCATGCGACACCTCAACACCCTGGCCCTGCTCACCCTGACTCTGACAGCCCCAGCTTGGGCGCAAAGCGGCCTGGCTGTGAAGCTCAACACCCCAGCCAGCGGGCCGGTGGAGCCGCGCATTGAGCAAATCCGCGTTGAAGACGACAAAGTGCGCATCGACGAGTTGCGGGTAGGTGGCCAAACCCAAACCATCACCGTGCAACCCAAAAACATGCCTGCCTACGATGTGGGCACCCAAAACGGCAACCGCAACCCGGCCACCGACAACAACGCCAGCGGCCAAACCGGCGCGCGCGGCTGGAAAGTGCTGGGGTTCTAAGACCATGGCCGTTTTCACCGAAGTCTCACACGCTGAGGCTCAGGCGCTGCTGAGCCAACTGGGCTTGGGCGAGCTGCAAGACATGCAAGGCTGCGCGGGCGGCATCGAGAACACCAACTACTTCGTCACCACCGACCAAGGCGCTTATGTGCTGACCTTGTTTGAGCGTTTGACCTTTGAGCAGCTGCCTTTTTACCTGCGCCTCATGAAGCATCTGGCGCTCAAAGGCATCCCGGTGCCTGATCCGGCCGCCGATGCTGCGGGCGACATCCTGCACACCCTCAAAGGCAAACCTGCAGCGGTGGTCAACCGGCTGCGCGGCAAAAGCGAACTGGCCCCGACACAAGCCCATTGCGCCGAGGTGGGTGCCATGCTGGCACGCATGCATCTGGCTGGCCAAGACTACGATCGCAAGCAGCCCAATTTACGTGGCTTGGGCTGGTGGAACGACACCGTACCCGTGGTGCTGCCCCACCTCACCACCGCGCAAGCGGCATTGATCAGCGCCGAGCTGGCCTACCAAAACCATGTGGCGGCATCGAGCGCCTACGCGGCCCTGCCACGCGGGCCGGTGCATGCCGATTTGTTTCGCGACAACGTAATGTTTGCCACCGACGCATCCGCGAACGAGCCCGAGCTCACGGGCTTTTTTGACTTTTATTTCGCGGGCGTGGACACCTGGCTGTTTGACATCGCGGTGTGCCTCAACGATTGGTGCATAGACCTGCCCACTGGCACCCACGACCCGGCGCGTGCCCAGGCGTTTTTGCAGGCCTATGCAGCGCAGCGGCCTTTGAGCGCCGAAGAACGCCTGCTCTTGCCCGCCATGCTGCGTGCAGGCGCTTTGCGTTTTTGGACCTCGCGCCTGTGGGACTTTCATCTGCCGCGTGAGGCCAGCATGTTGCAGCCGCACGACCCCACCCATTTCGAGCGCGTGCTCAGGCAGCGGGTGCAGCACCCGGTGCTGGCACAAGACCTTCTGGACCTCCAAGCATGCATTTGAATGTTGTTCAAGCCCGCACCGGGCTGGCCTGGGTCAAGTCGGGCGTGCGCACGTTTTGGCGCCAGCCCCTGGCCATGTCGGGTTTGTTTTTCATCTTCATGGCTCTGATGTCTCTGGCGAGCTTTCTGCCCTACTTGGGCAGCGCCTTGGCCCTGGCCTTGTTGCCTGCCGCTACGCTGGGCCTGATGGCGGCATCGCGCGAGGCCGACAGCGGGCAGTTTCCCATGCCCGCCATCCTCATCAGCGCGTTTCGGGCCGGTCGCCAGCAGGCGCGTGCCATGCTGGTGCTTGGTGTGATGTATGCCGCGGGGTTTTTGTTGATCATGGCCATCACCAGTTTGATCGACGGCGGTGCATTTGCCAGCCTGTATCTGGTGGGTGGTGAACTCACAGCGGACAACCTGCAAACACCCGAGTTTCAAACCGCGGTGTGGGTGTCCATGGCGCTGTACCTGCCGCTGTCCATGATGTTTTGGCATGCACCTGCGCTGGTGCATTGGCATGGCGTTTCGCCGCTCAAAAGCTTGTTTTTCAGCTGGATGGCTTGCTGGCGTAACCTGGGCGCCTACGTGGTGTACGCGGTGAGCTGGTTTGCGCTGTTCATGCTGGTGGGCCTGGCGATGATGGTGCTGACCTCCCTCTTCAACCCCGGCTTGTTTGGCATGCTGCTCACACCGCTGATGCTGCTCATGGCCAGCATGTTTTTCACCTCGTTTTACTTCACCTTTCGCGACGCCTTCGGCGCCTGAGCCCCGCTCACACCGGGGTGAGTTTGGCCACTGACAGCGCCAGCCACTTCACGCCGTGCCGCGTGAAACTGACCTGGGCACGCGCATCGGCACCCGCGCCCTCCAGGGTCATCACCTTGCCTTCGCCAAACTTGGTGTGAAACACCTGCATGCCCACTTTGAGGCCATGGGTGTCATCGTCCTTTCTGGCCACAGGGGTGCCTAAGCTGCTCGAACCCCAAGAAGGCTGAACCCAAGAGCGAGGCGCCCCAGCCGGTGCAGACGTGCCCATGCCCGCACTTGCCAGGCCTGAGCCAAAGCCTGGGTTCTTAGGTGTGAGCCACTTCAGGGCGGCTTCAGGCAACTCGTCAAAAAAGCGGCTGCGGATGTTGTAGCGCGTCTGGCCATGCAGCATGCGCGTTTGCGAGTGGCTCAGGTACAGGCGCTGGCGTGCGCGGGTGATGGCCACGTACATCAAACGGCGCTCTTCTTCCAGGCCGTCAAAATCGTTCATCGAGTTTTCGTGGGGGAACAAACCTTCTTCCATGCCGGTGATGAACACCGCATCAAACTCCAGCCCCTTGCTGGCGTGCACCGTCATGAGCTGGATGGCGTCTTGGCCTTCTTGGGCTTGGTTGTCGCCCGCCTCCAAGGCTGCGTGGGTCAGAAAGGCCGCCAAGGGCGACATGACCTCGCCCGAGTCATCCAAGGCATCGCCAGGGGCAAGCGGGTCTTGCGCCTCGCCCACGGCTTTGGCGTCGCGCCCAAAGCCTTCAAGCGAAACAAAGCTTTGCGCGGCATTGAGCAGTTCGTCGAGGTTTTCCAGCCTGTCTTCGCCCTCACGGTCTAAGGTGTAGTGCTGAATCAAGCCGCTGTGGTCCAACACCAAGGCGATGATGCCGTGCAAGGTGAGGTGGGTGCTTTGCTCACGCAGGACATCGATCTTGGCCACAAAGCCACCCAGGTTGGCGCCGGCCTTGCCTGTCATGGCACTCACCGCGTCATGCAGCGAGCAACCGGCCGCACGGGCGGTGTCTTGCAAAACCTCGAGGGTGCGCGCACCGATGCCACGCGGCGGGAAATTCACCACGCGCAAAAAACTGGTGTCGTCGTTGGGGTTCTCCAACAGCCGCAGGTAAGCCAAGGCGTGCTTGATTTCTGCGCGCTCAAAAAACCGCAAGCCACCGTAGACGCGGTAAGGCATGGCGGCATTGAACAAGGCCGTTTCAATCACCCGGCTTTGGGCGTTTGAGCGGTAGAGCACCGCGATTTCTTTGCGCGGCATGTCGTCGCGCACCAACTGGCGCATCTCTTCAACCATCCACTGCGCTTCGGCCAGGTCGCTGGCGCTCTCAAAAACACGCACGGGCTCACCCGGGCCTTGGGTGGTGCGCAGGTTTTTGCCCAGCCGGCGGCTGTTGTGGCTGATCAGCGCGTTGGCTGAATCCAAAATGTTGCTGTAGCTGCGGTAGTTTTGCTCGAGCTTGATCTGGTGGCGCACCGAGAATTCGCGCACAAAGTCGGCCATGTTGCCCACATTCGCACCGCGAAACGCATAGATGCTTTGGTCGTCATCGCCCACAGCCAAGACCGAGCCGCCCTGCTCGCCTTGGCCGGCCAGCAATTTGATCCAGGCGTATTGCAACTTGTTGGTGTCTTGGAACTCGTCAATCAAGATGTGGGCAAAGCGCTGCTGGTAATGCGCGCGGATGTGCGGGTGGTCGCGCAGCAGCTCGTAAGAGCGCAGCAACAACTCGCCAAAATCCACCACACCTTCGCGCATGCATTGCTCTTCGTAGAGCTGGTAAATCTCGGCTTTTTTGCGCGTGTCTTCGTCGCGCACCACCACGTCGGCAGCACGCAAACCGTCTTCTTTGCAGCCGGCAATGAACCACTGCAACTGTTTGGGTGGAAAGCGTTCGTCGTCCACCTTGAACTGCTTGCACAAGCGCTTGATGGCGCTGAGCTGGTCTTGCGTGTCCAGAATCTGAAAGGTCGAAGGCAGGTTCACGCTTTTGCAATGCGTGCGCAACAAGCGGTTGCACAGCCCGTGGAAGGTGCCAATCCACATGCCACGCACATTGACGGGCAGCAAACTGGTCAGGCGCGTCATCATCTCGCGCGCGGCCTTGTTGGTGAAGGTCACAGCCAGCACACCACCGGGCGTGACCTGCCCGGTTTGCAGCAACCAAGCAATGCGGGTGGTGAGCACCCGGGTTTTGCCCGAACCGGCGCCCGCCAGAATCAAGGCGTGCTCAGGCGGCAAGGTGACCGCGCTGAGCTGTTCCGGGTTGAGGTTGTTGAGCAGGGGGGACGCGGCGCGCTGTGGGGCCGCGTCATCAAAGGCAAAGGACATGCCCCGATTGTAGGAACAAGGCACACACCACGTCTGCGGCCCATGCAAAGCGCCACAGACGTGCGAAGGACGAGCTACGCGTGGGTCTTAAGCCGCTTTGACCATGGCCACCGCCAGCTTGTGCAGCTCGGTCCAGGGCGCAGTGAGGTCTTCAACGATGCTGAAGTGGTTGCGCTGCGGCACCAGCTCGCACACCGGCACAGATTTTTTGCCCCACGCGTCTTGGATGAGCTGGTTGTGGCGGATGAATTCCGCGCTTTCGTCAGCGCCCGCCAAGGCATACAACTTGCCCTGCTTGGGCGCCTTGAAATACGCTGGGCTGGCCTGCATGACCTGCGCTGGCGTGAGGTGCAGCGACGCTTTGAGAAACGGGGTTTTCATCACCGGCTCAAGGTCATACAAACCTGAGATGGACATGGCGCTTTTGACCAAATCAGCGGGCAGGTCTTTGGCCACTTGTTTCCACAAACAGGCCAGCATCATGGCAGCGAGGTGGCCACCAGCCGAGTGACCAATCACCGTGATGCGCTGCGGGTCGCCGCCGTACTGCGCCACATTGCGGTAGGTCCACACCAAGGCTTGAACCATTTGCAACACGATCTGGGGAATGGTGACTGCTGGGCACAGGTCGTAATTGGGCACCACCACGCAAGCGCCTTCGTTGACAAAGGCAGGGGCAACAAAAGAGTGGTCGGACTTGTCCAGCGAGCGCCAGTAGCCGCCGTGGATGAACACCATCACCGGGCTGTCGGGCTGCTTGGCGGGAAACACATCGAGCGTTTCCATGGGGCTCTTGCCATAGGCCAGGTTGCGCTGGCAGTTGTGGGCGTCTCGGGCGTCTTCTGAAGCCTCGGCCCACTGCGAGAAATGCGTGGCGTGCTCGGGTACCAACACGCGGTTGTTGTACATGCGGTCTAGCCAGGCCGGGGTGGGCTTGGCGGGGCGTACGTTCTTGCTCATGGCTGCTTGTGTGAGTGGTAAAGCCAATATCTTGACACAGACCACAGGCACACACGCCCCAAGAGGCGCGGCACATACGCCCCTCAAGGGCCAGGCTGAGATCAGCCGTAGTGCACCGGCGAGCTTGTGCCCGTACCCACCAAGGTGATGAAGCCCGCGTGGTCGATGTCCTCGTCAGCCCAGGCCGAGGCGTTCGCACCTGCTGGGTCCTGGGTATGGCCAGCGTAGGGGCTCAAGGTCATGGCGGGCGCCAACTCATAAGAGCCGGGCAAGGCGGCATGCAGGTCAAGCTCAGCGCCGCTGATGTGAACACCCGGGTTGATGTGCGTCACACCCACAGCCGCCACCAGCTTGCTGACCGCGAGCACATCCGAGCTCAGGGCAGCACCCTTGTCGCCAGAGGGCAGGCCCTCCACATAAGCCAAGCCAGAGACCGCGTTGATGGCTTGCAGGTCGACATGGGCCACCAGCTTGTCAGTTGGGGCCTTGAGGGTGATGTCGTGGGTGGCAATCGTTTTGTCCACAACCACATGCTCAGCGCCAGGCACATGCGCCGTCAACGCGGGTGTTTTGAGCGTGGGCAAGGTGGCCTGGGCCACAGCCTCTGCAGTAACCGCCACTTTGGCCGTCAACTCGGCGGCTAAAGCGCCCACTTTCACGGGCTCAGGGTTGACATGCACGGGCTTGATCTCTTGCGCCAACAGGGTTTTGCCCGCCAAAACGGCTTCGACCTCTGGCTTGATGTCACCGCCCAAGGTGCTGCCGCCCAGAGATTTTTCGCCTTGTGGGGTGCCTACTTTGACATCGCCCAAAGAAGCGGTGACGGTTTTGACCAGCGCCACCTCAGGGGTGCTGACCACCAGTTTTTGCGCAGGCGTGCTGTAGTCAAGCTTGTTGTCGTATTTCACTGGCACGTTGATGTCGTGCAAACCGCCAGCCACGGCGTTGACCAGCACCTTGCCGTCAATACCGGCAACAGGTGAAGAAATTTTGTCGATACCGGGAACGGTGAGGCCTTTGTCTTCAAAGCCCGCCAGCAGCTTGTCGCCCAGCGTGAGCTTGGAGGTTTCTTTGACCGAGCTGTCGGTGGTTTGCACGCTCACCCAGCTCAGATCCACCGCGACCTTGCCCGCGACATCAGCGGCAGCTGCCACCACTTTTTGCACGGGCACATGCACGTTGGTGTTGATGTGCAGCTCATCGGGCGTGGTGATGGGCTTGAGTGCCGCCGCGGCTTTTTGTGCAAGCGTGGCACTCTCGCTGAGCGTTGCCGATTGTGTTTGCGCCACAGGCACGCTGAGCTCCTTGACTTCGGCGACTTTGACAGCCACCACCGTTTTGGCAGCGGCGGCCAAAGCGCCGACCTTGGCTTCGAGCACCTTGGTCGAGACGCTGGCAGCCGAGTTCACCACAGCCCCCAGCTTGGCGGTGTTCAAAGCAGGCGCGCTCACCGCATGGGATGCCAGCGGCGCCAAAATTTTCAAGCTAGGCGCGATGTGCAGGGTGGGTGCGTGGGTGGAAGTGGAAGCAACTGTCATGTCAAATCTCCGTCAAGTCGTTGTCTGGCGCAACCCGAGTTGGGTTGCATCGCACGCCGCACTTGCGCCCAACTGCGCAAGCATCAACGTTTTGCAACCCAGCGGTCTACGGGAGATCTGTGGCTTTCCGGCTCTGCATCGCTGCAGGTGTGGCGAAGAGAATTGTTGCTGCCCACTCAGTTTGGGCCAATGGTAGAGACGCCACGTTTTGCTGGTCAATTTCAACCCTGCTTGGCTGGTACAGTGTTAACACTCAGCTGCAGACCCATCGGATTTGAGGTATTCTGTATACAGAGTACACAAGCATGACGCCCAAGCCCCTGATCCAACTGCAATCCTCCCCCGACCTGGTGGAGCAGGTGTACGAGCGCTTGGTCGATGCCATCAGCCAAGGCCAGCTCAAGCCTGGGCAGCGCATCACGCAAGAAGAACTCGCCGAACAGTTGCACGTGTCGCGCCAGCCGGTGCTCCAAGCCCTGCGCATGCTCAAGCACGACGGTCTGGTGCTCGATGCGCCCGGGCGTGGCGTGCAAGTGGCCCCCTTGACCAGTGCCTTGACCGCCCAGGTCTACGAGCTGCGCGGCACCTTGGACGCCTTGGCGGCCAAACTGGCAGCCCAGCGACGTGCCAAGCTCGACCCAGCCCTCATCAAAGCCGGGCGCGAAGCACAAAAAAGCAAAAATCTGCAACTGCTCATCCAAGCCGATGTGCATTTTCACCAGGCACTTTACGCGGCCTCGGGCAACCCCCTGATTGAGCAAAGCGCCCGCGTGCACTGGTGCCACATCCGCCGTGCGATTGGCGCTGTTTTGCAGTTTCACGATTTGCGCCAAAGCGTGTGGGACGAACACGCCGCCATTGCCCAAGCCATTGAGCAAGGCAACAGCGAACTGGCGCAAACCTTGGTGACACAGCACAGCCAAGAAGCCGCCTTGTTCATGACGCGCGAGCTCGCAGTTCAAGAACAAACACCGATCTTGGCCTGAGCACGTTGGCGCCAACGTCACAACACCCCTTCTTCCACCCGCTCGACAACTCACACCGCGACCCCATCGACGCCGTCCATAAGTCGCTTCACAAAGCCCCTTCGCTTTTTTGCCCATGTGGACGCTGCGCATGCCGCGCCACTTTTTTATCCATCACGCCATGAACCTTTATTCCAAACTTCAACAACGCGCCAGTGACAACAAACCCGTGCGCATCGGCCTGATTGGTGCGGGCAAATTCGGCTCCATGTACCTGGCGCAAATCCCACGCACCCCCGGCGTGCACCTGGTGGGCATTGCCGACCTGTCGCCTGACAACGCCCGCGCCAACCTCGCGCGTGTGGGGTGGAATCCGGCCCCAACCCAGGCAGCGTCGATGGATGACGCTATCAAAACCGGAGCAACTCACATCAGCGACAACTGGGAAGCCTTGGTCAGCCACCCGGCCATCGACATCATTGTGGAATGCACCGGCAACCCGATTGCCGCGGTGGACCACATCCTCAAAGCCTTTGAAAATGGCAAACATGTGGTCAACGTGACGGTGGAAGCTGATGCGTTTTGTGGCCCCCTCTTGGCCCGTAAAGCCGCGCAAGCGGGCCTGGTGTACTCCATGGCTTTTGGCGACCAGCCCGCGCTCATTTGCGACCTGGTGGACTGGGCACGTACCTGCGGTTTCCCGGTGGTGGCGGCCGGGCGCGGCCACAAGTGGCTGCCGCACTTCAGCGAGTCCACGCCTGAAACCGTGTGGGGCAACTACGGCTTGACGCCTGAGCAAGCCGCGCGCGGTGGTTTGAACCCAAAAATGTTCAACAGCTTTTTGGACGGCTCCAAACCTTCGATCGAAAGCACCGCGGTGTCCAACGCCACCGGCTTGAGCGTGCCCTCCAATGGCTTGCTCTACCCGCCAGCCAGTGTGGAAGACATTCCCTACGTGACCCGCCCCATCAGCGAGGGTGGTGTGCTCGAGCGCAAAGGCATGGTCGAAGTGATCTCCTCGCTTGAAGCCGATGGCCGAAAAATTCCCTACGACATCCGCATGGGCGTGTGGGTCACGGTGGAAGCCGAGACCGACTACATCAAGAACTGCTTTGAAGAGTACAACGCCCACACCGACCCCAGCGGGCGCTACTTCACGCTCTACAAGCGCTGGCACCTGATTGGCCTGGAGGTGGGTGTGTCGGTGGCCTCGGTCGCGCTGCGCCATGAACCCACGGGTGTGGCCACCGGCTGGAACGCCGATGTGGTGGCCACCGCCAAGCGCGATTTACAACCTGGCGACATGCTCGACGGCGAAGGTGGCTACACCGTGTGGGGCAAGTTGCTGCCTGCCAGCACATCGGCCAAAATGGGCGGCTTGCCACTGGGCTTGGCGCACAACGTCAAAGTGGTGCGTCCGGTCAAAAAAGGCCAGTCTTTGAGCTGGGCCGATGTGGCCATGGACACCACCACCCACGCCTACCAGGTCCGCAAGGCCATGGAAGACATGTTTGCAAAGTAAGACAATGAACATTGCTTTTTTAGGAATTGGCTTCATGGGTTTGCCCATGAGCCGTCGCTTGTGCGAAGCTGGCCACACCGTGCATGTGTGGAACCGCAGCCGCGACAAAGCCGAGCGCGCTGTCGCTTTCGGCGCCACCGTGCATGACACCGCCGCACAGGCTGCGGCGCAAGCCGATGTGCTCATCACCATGCTGGAAAACGGCGACATTGTTGAACAAGTCATGTTCGACCAAGGCACCGCGCAAGCCATGCCCCAGGGCGCGGTGCACATCGACATGTCCTCCATCAAACCCGCGCAAGCGCGTGACCATGCGGCTCGCCTACAAGCCATGGGTTTGCACCACCTCGACGCGCCCGTCTCGGGTGGCACCATCGGCGCTGAGCAAGGCACCCTGGCCATCATGGCCGGTGGCGATGCCGATGTGTTCACACGCATGCAGCCGGTGTTTGCTGCCATGGGCCGCAGCACGCATGTGGGGCCAAGTGGCGCTGGGCAACTCGCTAAGCTGGCCAACCAAATGATTGTGGGCATCACCATCGGTGCGGTGGCTGAGGCTTTGCTGCTCTGCGAAAAAGGCGGGGCTGACATGGCCAAGGTCAAAGAAGCCATCACCGGTGGTTTTGCCGACAGTCGCATTTTGCAAGTGCATGGCCAGCGCATGGTTGAGCGTGATTTCGCGCCGCGTGCGCGAATGTCGGTGCAACTCAAAGACATGCGCAATGCCTTGAGCACCGCCGAGCAAATTGGTTTCACTGCGCCCATCACCGGTTTGTTTGAACAGCTTTACGCCAGCGGCATCGAGCACGGTATGACCGATTTGGACCACTCAGGCTTGTTTGTGGAACTTGCCCGACGCAATGGCATGTCTTGAATGCTTGTTTTAATGGCTGGTCTTAAGGACTTGTCTTAAGGGCTGATCCTGAAGGCCTGACTTGAACACATGCACTGACAGCTTAGCCCCATGCACATGACCCGACCAAGCACCACACCCTGGGTGATGCTGTTGGCTTTGTGCTGCGGCTTCATGCTGAGCAACGCGTTTCGCACAGTGGCAGCCTTGGTGGCGCCAGCCCTGCAACAAGACATGCAACTCACAGCCCAGCAACTGGGGCTGTTTGCCGGGGTGTTTCACTTTGCTTTTGGTGCGCTGCAGATGGTCATGGGCATCGGCATTGACATGTATGGCGTGCGCCGCACCATTTTGTGGGCCTTTCCCTGGACGGTGGCAGGCGCCTTGCTCACAGCCGTGGCCCCAGATTTCGCCAGCCTCGTGGTGGGCCAACTCTTGATAGGCGTGGGCTGCGCGCCAGCTTTTTTGGTGTGCACCGTGCTGATTGCCCAACGCTTTGCGCCAGACCGCTTTGCAGCGGTGTCGGGCATTGCACTGGGCATCGGCGGTTTGGGTATGTTGCTCACCGGCACGCCTCTGGCTTGGTTGATTGATCAGAGCTCTTGGCGCATGGGCTTTGTGGCCCTGGCTGTGGGCTCGGCACTCGCTTGGCTGGTCATGTGGTTTTTGGTGCGCGAGCCAGCGCCCGTCAACCAACACACAGGTTGGTCTGCCCTGCCCTTGGCCTGGCGTGAGTTTGTGGCTTTGTGCCGCTTGCCCCAAACCCTGGGGTCGTGGTGCTGGGCAGCGTGACCTATGCAGCCTTCATCACCCTGCGCGGCTTGTGGCTTGGGCCTTTGATGGTCGAGCGTTTTGGCATGGGGCTGCTGCAAGTCGGCCATGTGGCGCTGGTGATGTCGGTGGTGGCCTTGTTTGGCCCAGCATTTTTTGGCCGGCTCGACCCGAAAGAACCCAGGCGCAGACGCTGGATTTCGCGCATGACCCTGCTGATGGCGGGCATGTTTGTGGTGCTGGCTGTGTCGCAGGTGGCCTTGATTGCCGTGCTGTTGGCTGTGGCCATGGGCTTTTTGTGCGGCTACATGGTGCTGCAATACGCCGATGTGCGGCAGTCTTACACGCCCGCTCAAACGGGCCGGGCCATGGCGGTGTTCACCATGGCCATGTTCATGGGCATTGCCCTCATGCAGTGGTTCACCGGTCTGGTAGCGGGCTGGGCCACGGGGCTGGGCTCAGACCCCTACACCGCCGTGCTTTTGACCGTGGCGGCTTTGCTCATCGCTGGTACATTGGCATACCAACGCTTACCCCAGGTAAAAATATGACCTACCCACGTTTGTCCATGCTCGATCTGGTGTCGGTGCGCCAAGGTGGCACCGTGGCCGATGCCTTGGCCATCTCGGTGCGTACCGCGCAACACGCCGAACAACTGGGCTTTGTGCGCTACTGGCTGGCCGAGCACCACAACATGACCAGCGTGGCGAGTTCAGCCACCGCGGTCCTGATTGGCCACATTGCGGGCGCCACCCAGCGCATTCGGGTGGGTTCGGGCGGCATCATGCTGCCCAACCATGCGCCTTTGGTGGTGGCTGAAGCCTTTGGCACCCTGGCTGAGCTCTACCCCCATCGCATCGACCTCGGGCTGGGCCGCGCCCCCGGGACAGACCCGCACACCATGCGTGCTTTGCGCCGTGACCGGCCTGAAACCGAGGCTGATTTCCCGCGCGACGTGGCCGAGCTCCAGCAACTGCTCGACGACCCGCAGCCTGGTCAGCGCATCACCGCCATGCCTGGCGCTGGCACCAAGGTGCCGATTTGGTTGCTGGGCTCGAGTTTGTTTTCTGCACGCCTGGCCGCGCAGCGAGGCTTGCCTTTTGCGTTTGCCTCGCACTTTGCACCACGCTATTTGCAAGCGGCGCTGGCCATTTACCGGCAAGAATTTGTGCCATCGGCCACGCTTGCAGCGCCGTATGTGGCCGTGGGTGTGCCCATGGTGGCCGCACCCACCGACGAGCAAGCCGAGTTGCTGGCCAGCAGCACCTACCAGCGTGTGCTGGGCATCATCACAGGTCGGCGCGGCCAACTGGCCCCACCGGTGCCGCACTTCATGCCAAGTCTGCACCCGCAAGAGCGCGAGGCTGTTCAGGGCTTTTTAGCCGCGGCCGTGGTGGGCAGCCCCAAGACGGTGTTGCAAGGCTTCAAGCACCTGCATGCGCTGACCCAGGCCGATGAGTTCGTACTGGTCAGCGACGTGTACGACCCGGCCTTGCGCCTGCAATCACTGAGCCTGGCTGCCCAAGCCCTCACAGACCTGCACGCCCACCTCAAGCAAGAGGACAGCGTGCCGGCCTGAGCTCACACGCGCTCGAAAATCGCGGCAATGCCTTGGCCGCCGCCAATGCACATGGTCACCAGCGCATAGCGCCCACCGGTGCGGTGCAACTCGGCAATGGCTTTGGTGGTGATGATCGCACCCGTGGCCCCCACAGGGTGACCCAGAGAAATGCCTGAACCATTGGGGTTGACCTTGGTGGGGTCCAAGCCCAGCTCTTGGTTGACGGCGCAGGCCTGCGCGGCAAAAGCTTCGTTGGCCTCGATCACATCCAGGTCAGCAATTTTCAAACCGGTGCGCTCGAGCACCTTGCGCGTGGCGGGCACCGGGCCAATGCCCATGTAAGCCGGCTCCACACCCGCATGGGCATAGCCCACCAAACGGGCCAAAGGCTTCAAGCCCAAGGCCGCCACACGGGCGCCCTCGGCCAGCACCACCGCGCTGGCACCATCGTTGATGCCCGAGGCATTGCCAGCAGTGACCAAGCCGTCTTTTTTGAAGGCTGGCTTCATCTTGGCCAGGGTCTCGATGGTGGTTTCGGCGCGCACATGCTCGTCAGTGTCAAACACCACATCGCCTTTGCGCGTTTTGATCACCACGGGCACGATTTGATCTTTGAAGCGCCCCTGCGCAATGGCTTGCGCCGCGCGGCGGTGGCTCTCGGCGGCGGCATGGTCTTGCATGTCGCGCGAAATCTTGTAGCGCTCGGCCACGTTCTCGGCTGTGATGCCCATGTGCATCTTGCCCCAGGGGTCGTGCAAGATGCCCAGCATGTAGTCCACCAGCTGCACATCGCCCATGCGCTGGCCGTAGCGCGCGGCGGTGTCGAAGTAAGGGCCGCGGCTCATGGCTTCGGAGCCGCCACCGATGGCGATGTCGCAGTCACCCAGCTTGATGGCCTGGGCTGCAGAAATGATGGCCTGCAAGCCTGAGCCGCACAGCCGGTTGACGTTGAAAGCGGGCGTCTCCACCGGGCAGCCTGCATCCACCGCCGCCACACGGCTGAGGTAGGCGTCTTTGGTGTCGGTGGGAATCACATTGCCCATGACCACATGGCCCACCGCATCGGGGGACACACCGCTGCGCTCCAAAGCGGCGCGCACCGCGGTGGTGGCCAATTGGGTGTTGGGCACGTCTTTGAGTGCCCCGCCAAAAGTGCCAATGGCCGTGCGGGCCGTGCCCACCACAAAAACGTCGCGTTCAGTCATACACACTCCTGTTGTTGCATCAATGGCCCTGAAACTTGGCCGGTGTTTTGGTGAAAAAAGCTTCCAAACCTGCCTTGAAGTCTAGGCTAGAACCGCTGGCGATGAACTCACGCGCCTCGGCAGCCAGTTGCTCTTGCAGGGGATGGTCAAACGAGGCCCGAATAAGGCGGCGCATGCGGCCATAAGCCAACGTTGGCCCTTGGGCCAAACGATGCGCCAAGGTCTGCACGGCAGCTTGGAGCTCTTCGGGCGGCACCACACGGTTGATCAAACCATAGCGCAAGGCCTCGTCTGCTGAAAAGGTATCGCCCAACAGCGCAATCTCCAAAGCGTTGCGCAGGCCCACCAAGCGCGGCAGCATGTAAGAGCCGCCCACATCGCAGTTCACACCCAGGTTGATGTAGGCCAGGTTGAATTTGGTGCCTTGGGCGGCCACCACAAAGTCGGCGTGCATCATCAGACTCAAGCCCCCACCGGCAGAGGCGCCATGCACCTGGGCAATGATGGGCGCGTTCATGTCGGCCATGCACATGATGGCTTCGTTCAAGGGCACCAGCAGGTCTTTGGCGCCCTTGACTGGATCTGCGCGCAAGGTGGCCAGGTCACCACCGGCAATGAAAGCTTTGCCCGCACCACACAAAATCACCGCGCGCACCGTGGGATCAGCCGCGAGGCTTTTGATGGCCGCTAAAAAAGCGTTCGCCATGGGCTCGTCAATCGCATTGAAGGCCGCAGGTCGGTTAAAGCGCAAAGTGACAATGCCGCCGTCGCGCTCGATTTGCAGGGTCTTGGATGTAGAGGTGTGTGTGTGCATGCTCAATCTTCAGTGCGGCTTAGCCACGAAAAAGTGCCTCGATCTCGGTGGCGTAGCTTTTGTAAATGCTGGCGCGACGCACCTTCATGGTGGCTGTGACTTCGCCGTCGTCATGGTCCAGCTCTTTGGTGAGCAGGTGAAACTTGCGAATCTGTGCCACTTGCGCCAAGCGCTCGTTGCCTTGGCGAATTTGTGTGTCAATCAGCTCCCGCACCTCTGGTGTTTCCACCAAGGAGCGGAAATGGGTGAAAGGAATGCGCCGTGCCTGCGCCCACTGACTCACAGTTTCGTAATCGATTTGCACCAGTGCGCCCACATACTTGCGAGCCTCGGCCACGATGATGCATTCCTTGATGTAGGGGCTGCCCTTCATGGTGTTTTCGATCTCAGACGGCGTGAGGTTTTTACCGCCTGCGGTGATCATGATGTCTTTGAGGCGGTCCACGATTTTGATGTGCCCGTCCACCATGCGCACCACGTCGCTGGTGTGCAACCAACCCTCTTGAATGCTTTGCGCGGTGGCCTCGGGGTTTTTGTA
Organism: Hylemonella sp. UBA6679; assembly: GCA_002454975.1. Classification (GTDB taxonomy): domain Bacteria; phylum Pseudomonadota; class Gammaproteobacteria; order Burkholderiales; family Burkholderiaceae_C; genus Hylemonella. Next base: position 24,701 of record DKJZ01000074.1, on the reverse strand, counting down.
ATAGCCCACAAACACCATGTCGCCCTTGATCAGGAGCTCGTCTTTGTCGCCCAAGCGGTAGGCCACGCCCTCGGTAGGCACACCCACGGTGCCAATTTTCACATCGTCGCGGCGATGCCCAGTGATGATGCCGGTGGATTCGGTCAGGCCGTACACCTCAATCAAAGGCACACCCAACACCCGGAAAAAACGCACCACGTCCGGTGGGATCGGCGCGGCACCCGTGAGGCAAACGCGGGTGTTGCGCAGACCCACAAAGTTTTGCAAAGCCCTGAACACCAAGCAGTAACTCACGAAGAAATTCAAACGCTCACCCAAAGACCATGTGTGGCGCGGCTTTTCAGCCAGCCCAGCACAGGCTTTGCAGGCCCATTGGTACAGCGCTTGCTGCAGCCGCCCAGCTTCTTGGATTTTGATGCTGATGGCGGCGTGCATTTTTTCCCAAATGCGCGGCACACCCAAAAACATATTGGGTGCGACCTCGCGCAAGTCCTCCTGCACCGTGCGTATGGACTCCCCAAAGTTCACCTGAGAGCCCAGGTACAGCGGCGCAAAGCAGGTGACCAACTGTTCGGCCACGTGGCACAAAGGCAGGTAAGACAAATGGGTGCTGTCGTGCTGCAAGCCCAAGCGCTCGACCATGCCCACGGTGGAGCCGCGGATGTTGCGGTAAGAAATCATGGCGCCCTTGGGCTTGCCAGTTGAGCCTGAGGTGTAAATCATCAGGCCCACCTCATCGAGCCCTTGCGCATCCAAGGTCTGGTGCACGGGCTGGATGTCTTGCTGCGCACCCATGGCCTCGAGGTCGGCAAAGGTGATGATTTTTTCGCGCTGCTCGGGCGGGTAACTGCGCAGCCCCTTGGACTCCATCACCACAATTTTGCGCAGCTTGGGCAACTCTGCCCAGGCCTCAAACACCTTGTCGGTTTGTTCCTGATCCTCACAAATCACGACCTCGATGTCGGCATGGCTCACCACATAGGCCACCTCGTTGCTCGGGCTGGTGGGGTACACCCCCACCGTGACCGCACCGATCAAACCGCAGCCCATCTGGGTGAGCACCCACTCGATGCGGTTTTCCGCAATCACACCCACATGGCCACCTTGGGCCAAGCCCAAAGCGCGCAGACCCAAGCCGACGTGCGCAGCGCGCTCGAAGTACTGCGCCCAGGTCACAGGTTTCCAGATGCCGAAGTCTTTTTGGTGGAGGGCCACACGCTGCGGCGTGGTCTGCGCCCAGTGGTGCAGCATCTGCGGCAGGGTGCGTTCAGGAATGAGGTCTTGCATGTTCAGGACAGCCAGCGCTTGCGGCGCTTGTAGTGCTTGATGTCGCGAAAACTACGGGCTTCACCCGCGCCGCCCACACCCAAATAAAACTCTCGCACATCGGGGTCGGCAGCCAGTCGCTCAGCCGGTCCGTCGATGACGATCTTTCCGTTTTCCATGATGTAGCCCTGGTGCGCCACCGCCAAAGCCACCGTGGCGTTTTGCTCCACCAAAAGAATGGACACGCCGCGCTCAGCATTGATGCGCGCAATGATGGTGAAAATGTCTTCCACCAACTTGGGCGACAGGCCCAGCGAAGGCTCATCGAGCAGCATCAACTCAGGCTGGGCAATCAAGGCGCGACCAATGGCCAGCATTTGTTGCTCGCCACCTGAGAGATAACCTGCCAGGCCTTTGCGCCGCTCATGCAAGCGAGGAAAGTAGGTGTAGACCAAATCAAAGTTGGGCTTGAGCTGGGGCCGGCTACTGAGCGCATAGGTGGAGGCCACCAGGTTTTCTTCGACCGTGAGGTCTTCAAACACGCGGCGCCCCTCCATCACATGGCTCAAGCCCTGGCGCACCAGGTTTTGAGGGGCAGCCCCTGCTGTGGATTGCCCCTTGAACAAAATCTGGCCACTGGCGAGCTCGCCGTCTTCCAGCGCAAGCAAACCCGAGATGGCCTTGAGGGTGGTGGACTTGCCCGCCCCGTTGCTGCCCAGCAAGGCCACGATCTCACCGCGCGGGACACGCAGCGACAAGCCCCGCAGGGCTTGCACCACCTTGTTGTAAATCACCTCGATGTTGTTGACATCAAGGACGTTGTCCTGCGCGCTGAGGTTCATGGTGCTTACAGCGTGATCCAATCCGACACCGCTACCATGCGTTGCTGCTTGATGTCTGCCTTGTAAATTCGCCCCACAGGAATCGAGTTGCCCTTGATGGTGATGGGCACACCAATGAGGCCGCCGGTGTCGTAATCTTTGATGCTGTTGAGTGCGGCTTTGAGGTTTTTACCAGTGAGGTCTTTCTTGGCCTCGACCGTGCGTTTGGTTGCCTCGCAGAACAACATGGCGGCCAAAAAGCCCTGCAAGTAAGCCGTGCTCTGGTACTCAGGGCGCATCTGGCGAATTTTCTCGAGCATGGGGGACTTGGCCGCGTTGTCGTAGTAGTAGCGGTAAGGCATCACGCCCATGAAACCATCGGCAGCCTCGCCCATGCGCATCACGGTGGAGCTGTCCATGGTCCAGAAAGTGCCCATCCATTTGGTGGTCATGCCCATTTGTTTGCCCTGGTTGATGAACTCAGGAATGGGCGCCAAGATGTAGCCGTGGAAGATGGTGTAGTCGGGGGCTGCACGGCGCAGCTTGATCACCTCGGTAGACACATCGACGCTGCCCGGTGGGGTGGAGATCTTCACAGCCAAGCTCAAGCCCAAAGTTTTGATGAGGCTTTCAGCCTCGTCAATCGGGTCGCGACCAAACTCGGTGTCGGAGTGCACCAGCGCCACTTTGGCGCCTGGTTTTTCTTTGGCAATGAAGCGCAACAAAATGCCCATCATCTCGGAGTAATCCGGGCCCACAATGAACTGGTTAGGGTACTTCACCGGGTCGTTGAGCTCGGTGGCAAACGAGGCGCCGGCCATGAGCACATTGCCCAGGCGGTCCACCTCAGGGTTGATGGTTTTCGAAAAACCCGTGGAGTCTGCGTAGTAAAGGCTGACCTTGTTCTGGCTGGTGATTTTCTTGAAAGTAGCCACCGACACATCCACCTTGTAACCGGTGTCTTCGGCCACGTACTTGATCTTGCGGCCTTTGATACCGCCCGCGTCATTGAAGATCTTGAGGTAGTCGCTGATGCCTGAATTGATGCCCACACCGGCAAACGCAAACACGCCCGTCAAGGGGATGGAGCCGCCCAGCACGATGTCATCGTTGGCTTGGGCAAACACCGTGCTGATGGGGTTGGCCAGGGCAGCACCTGTGGCCAAGAGCATCTGACGGCGAAGGGCAGAAGGTTGATGGGTGGTCATAGAAATCTCCTTGGTAAAAAAGCCTCAATTACGGAAAGGCCACAGGTGGAAGAAACGACGGATACGACGCCACATTTCGGCCAGGCCGAGCGGCTCAAACACAAGAAAAGCAATGATGAGCAAACCAAACACGATGGTGCGTACGGGTGAGAGAAACACCACGTAATCGTTGCCACCGGGCAAGAGTTCGAAAATCAGCTTGAGCACCTCGGGCACCATGGTCATGAAGACCGTGCCCAAAATACCGCCCAAGATCGACCCCATACCGCCAACGATGATGGCGGCCAAAAAGAAGATCGACATCAGCAGCGGGAAACTCTCAGGCGTGACCACCCTGAAGAAATACGCCCACATGCCACCGGCCACACCCGCATAAAACGAGGACAGACCAAAAGACATGAGCTTGTATTTCAGCAAGGGAATACCCAGCACCTCGGCAGAAATGTCTCGGTCACGAATCGCAATGAAGGCGCGACCCACCCGGGTACGAAACAAATTCGCTGCCCCCAGGAGCATGAGCAGGGTGATGGGCACGATCACCCAGTACAGCTTGAACGAGGTGTCGAGCGCCACACCAGCGAGCTGCGCGGGCGGCACGGGCAAGCCCGAGGTGCCCCCGGTGAACGAGGTGTTGGCAAAAATGAAATGGGTGATGAACGACGCTGCAATCGTGGCAATGGCCAGGTACAAGCCCTTGACCCGCAGCGAGGGGATGCCCACGATCAGGCCGCCGAGCATGGCCACCAGACCGCCGGCGAGCAAATTAAGAAGAAACGGCGTGCCAGCGTACTTCTCAAGAATGGCCACGGTGTAGGCCCCCATGCCCATGAAAGCGGCCTGCCCCAAGCTCACCAAACCGGTGTAACCCGTGAGGATGTTGAGCCCAGTGGCACTCGCCACATTGATGCTGACCAAGCAAGCCAGGTACATCCAATACTCGCTGGCCATGAAGGGAAACAGCACCAGCAGTGCAGCCCCCACAGCCACCCACACTTTTTGGGTGCGCGAGTCGAACAGCGCCGCATCGGCGACGTAGGTTTCTTTGTAGGTCCCGATACGCATGCTCAGAGTCTCTCGATGTCGTGGGTACCAAACAGGCCGTAGGGGCGAATCAGCAAGACCGCCACCAGCACGATGAAGGTGGCCAGTAACTTGAATTCGCCACCCAGAAAAGCACCCGCCAAGGCTTCAATCAGGCCGATGAGCAAGCCACCGACCAAAGCGCCCAGCACGCTGTCGAGGCCGCCCACAATCACCACCACCAGCACCGACAAACCAAACACGCCCATGGTCGATGAGATGCCGCCAATCGAGCCCACGATGATGCCGGAGATGGCTGCCAGCATGGCCGAGACCACCCAAGCCAAAGAGAACACACGTGGCACATGGATGCCCACCGAATAGGCCGCGGCCTGGTCAGAGGCGGTAGCCCGCAAGGCCACGCCACCGCGCCAAAAACGAAACACCAAGAGCACTGCAGCAATGAAGACCACAGCAATCAAGGCGCCATAAAACACCTTGGGGGCCAAAAAGGCCTCGCCCACCATCACTGGCGTGTTGGGCATGAACTCCACCAAGCGTCGCTGGTCGGCGCTCCAGATCAGCTCCACAAGCCCCACCAACACCGAGGCCAAACCCACTGTGACCATGAACACAGAGATGGGTGGCTCACCGAGCAAGGGGCGAATCATGGTGCGCTCAATGACGGCGCCCAGCACCCCACTGCCCAGCACCGCTGCGGGCACCGCCACCCACAAAGGCAAGGCCAGCATGGAGGAGAACGTGAAGAACAAGTACGCGCCCATCATCAACATCTCACCAATGGCGATGTTGACCACGCGTGTGGCTTTGTAAACCATGACAAAGGCCAAGGCTGCCAAGGCGTACAAGCCCCCGCCGGCCAGGCCCGTGAGGCTGATTTCAAAAAGATAGGCCCAATCCATCATGCACCCCCGACCTGGGCCAAGCCAGCCGAAGCGGCCTGGAGTTTGCGACGTAAATCGCCCACATCGCCTGAACCCAAATACGCGCGGATGACCTCTGGGTCAGCCTGTACTTGAGCGGGTGTGCCATGGGCAATCACCTGCCCGAAGTTGAGCACCACCACGTGGTCGGACAAATCCATCACCATGCCCATGTCGTGCTCCACCATGAGCACGGTGACACCCCACTCCGCACGCACATCCAAAATGAAGCGCGCCATGTCTTCGGTTTCTTCGCGGTTCATGCCGGCCACTGGCTCATCGAGCATGAGGATTTCAGGCTGCATGGCCAGTGCACGCGCCATCTCTACGCGCTTTTGCAAGCCGTAAGACAAGGCCGAAACTGGCGCGTGACGAATGTGGTCGATCTCTAAAAAATCAATGATGCGTGCCTCGATGTCGGCTCGCAGCTCGGCCTCTTCTTTGCGGGCGCGGCCCATGTAGAACAAGGCATCGAGCACATTGCTTTTGAGGTGGGCATGGCGGCCCAGCTTGATGTTGTCAAGCACGGTCATGCCGCGAAACAAAGCGATGTTTTGAAAGCTGCGCCCCAAGCCCATCTTGGCGCGCTGCGGCGCAGGCACGCGCGAGATGTCTTGGCCCTTGAAACGGATGCTGCCCGCCGAGGGCTTGTAAAAACCCGAGATGGTGTTGAACAGCGATGTTTTGCCTGCGCCGTTGGGGCCAATGACGGCGGTGATGGAGCCCGCCTGCACCGAAAAACCAACCTGGTTGAGGGCTTTGACGCCGCCAAAAGCCAAGGTCACCGCATCAACCGCCAGCAAAGGAGGCTCTGAGGTCGGGCCATGGGGGTGAGGTGAGGCAGCGTGCATCGGACGTCTAGGTGTTTATGCGGGGGAGTGAAGTTTCTACTGGCACGTAAAATTTTTACCAGTGAGTAACATTGTGTGTTTTCTTCCTTCTTGTAAGTACTGGTACTTACCCCAAGCAACATGTCAGACCAAGCGATGCAGGACGACAACGAAGGCGCCACCGCCTCGCCATGGGCACCGGCCAACCAGCGCCAACGCCAGCGCGAGGCCAAACGCCAAGCGGTGTTGTCCACCGCTGCCCAGCTTTTCAACGAAAAAGGGTTTCAGTCCACCTCGCTCGATGACATTGCTGCACGCCTGAACGTGAGCAAACCCACGCTCTACTACTACGTCAAAAGCAAAGATCAGATCTTGATTGAGTGCGTCAACAGCGGCCTGGAGATGATGGTTGAGGGCATTGAGCAAACCCGCTTGGCAGGCGGTCAAGCCATCGACCAGCTGCTGGCGTGCATGCGCATCTATACCCGCATCGTCACGCAGGACTTCGGCATGTGCGTGATCCGAATCAGCGATGCGGAATTACCATCTGAACACCGGGCTGAACTGCGACGTTTGAAGTCCGGCATCGACCATGCATTTCGCCGTTTGGTGAGTGCCAGCATTGAAGAAGGTTCCATCATCCCGTGCGACCCGAAATTGACCGCGTTCATGATTGCCGGGGCTTTGAGCTGGATCGGTCAGTGGTACCAAGTGCAAGGCGAGCTCACGCCCGACAAGATTGCCGATGCCTACATTGACACCTTCAAGCACGGCTTTTTGCAACGCAACCAACGCCCAAGCTAAGGTGCCTGCAACGCTTGCACCCACGCAATTGCTGTGGTTCAAGCGTGACTTGCGCGTGCTTGACCACCACGCCTTGCACCAAGCCATGCGCTTGGGGCCGGTGCTGGCCGTGTATGTGTACGAGCCTGAGGTGCTGCACGCCCCAGACTACAGCGCGCAGCACCTGGGCTTTACCAACGAATGCCTGCAAGAACTCCACACTGCACTGGCGAGCCTGGGCATACGTTTGTTGATGCGCCATGGTGCGGTGTGCGAGGTTCTGCAAGACTTGCACGAACGCACAGGCTTTGCCCGCTTATGGAGCCATGAAGAAACTGGCAACGGCATCACCTACGCGCGCGACATCGCCGTGGGGCGTTGGTGTGCGCAGCGCGGTGTGCGCTGGCACCAAGCACCCAACAACGGTGTGGTCAGACGCCTGAACAACCGAGACCATTGGACGCGCTTGTGGATCGAGCGCATGACGCCAGACCCCCTGCCTGCCCCCCAGCCGCAAACCCTACCGAGCGCCACACAGCAGCTGCATGCGCAACTGCAAAGTTGCGGCTTGATGGATGCAGTCAGCCTTGGGGTGCGTGGCACGGACAAGCCCTTGCGCCAACGCGGTGGACACGCTGCAGCGCAAGCACTGCTGGGCAGTTTTTTAGACAGCCGCGCCAGCGATTACCGCCAAGGCATGAGCAGCCCCTTGACGGCACAAGACAGCTGCTCGCGCCTCTCGCCCTTCATCGCCTATGGCGTGGTCTCCATCCGCATGGTGGTGCATGCCTTGAACGATGCACGGGCGTATTGGCTGGGCGTGCCTGCGCCCGAGCGCCCGGTAGGCATGCTGCAAAGCCTCAAATCGTTTGAGAGCCGTTTGCACTGGCACTGCCACTTCATTCAAAAGCTCGAGAGCCAGCCTGACATCGAGCAGCGCAACCTGCACCGGGCCTGCAACGGGCTTCGGCCTGAACCTGAACCGCAGCGGCTGGCCGCTTGGTGTGAGGGCCGCACGGGTGTGCCCATGGTGGATGCGTGCATGCGCATGCTGCTGGCCACAGGCTGGATCAACTTTCGCATGCGCGCCATGCTGATGAGTTTTTCAAGCTACCACCTGTGGCAGCACTGGCGTGAGCCGGCTTTGCATTTGGCACGAGAGTTTCTGGACTACGAACCTGGCATCCATTACCCGCAGGTGCAGATGCAATCGGGCACCACAGGCATCAACACCATTCGCATTTACAGCCCCACCAAACAAGCCTTGGACCAAGACCCCGAGGGCCTGTTCATCCGGCAGTGGTGCCCAGAGTTACGCAACGTCCCCACGGCGTATCTGGCCGAACCTTGGACCATGCCGCTGACCCTGCAGCAACACCTGGGCTGTGTGTTGGGTGTGCACTACCCACAAGCGGTGGTGGATGTGGCGGCTGCAGGCAAAGCCGCGCGCGACACCATGTGGGGCTTGCGAGACACACAGAAAAAATCACCCGCAGCCAGGGCGCACACCCAAGACATTTTGCAAACCCATGCCAGCCGCGACCCGGGGCGCGAAACCCGCCGAAAAACCCGCCTAGAAACCGGTCGAAAAAGCCCCAGCACCAAGACAGCGGCCCAACGACCCGTCACCCAACACATCCCAGATGCGCAAGCCGATTTGTTTGGCGACATCCCCTCACAGGAGCCCTCCCATGGGTGAACCCAAACGCAGCTTCAAAGGCAACAAATCTGCCTTGCCCAGCAAACCCTGCACGGTGTGCCAACGCCCCATGACCTGGCGTAAAGCCTGGGCCAAAAACTGGGACGAGGTGAAATACTGCAGCGAAGCTTGCCGTCAACAAGGCAAGCGCTGAACCATGACCACCCTGCTCATCATTCTGGGCGACCAGCTCCAGCACGATCACCCTGCCCTGCGCCAAGCACAGCCTGCACAGACCTGCATCCTCATGGTCGAGGCCATGGAGGAAAGCACCCATGTCTGGAGCTCTCAAGTGCGCAGCGCCTTGTTTTTTGCGGCCATGCGTCACCACGCCCAAGACTTGCGTGAGCGTGGCTGGCAGGTCGACTACCTGGCACTCGGACAACACCCGTTCAAAAGCCTGGGGCAGGCCTGGGCAGATGCCTTGCTGCACCAGCGCTTTGACGAGGTGGTGTGTGTAGAAACCGGCGACTTGCGTGTCACGCACATGCTGGAGGCTGCTTGCCAAACGGCAGGCTTGCCACTGCGCTGGCTGCAAGACGATCACTTCATGATCTCGCACCAGGCTTTTGCAGCTTGGGCCGGCCGCTCCAAGCACCTGCGCATGGAGATGTTCTACCGAATGATGCGCAAGCGCCACCAAGTGCTGATGGACGGTGACGAGCCCCTGGGTGGCGCCTGGAACTTTGACGCGGACAACCGCAAAAGTTTCGGCAAATCTGGGCCTCAAGACTTGCCAGCCTTGCCACGGTTTGTACCCGACGCGCTGACGCAATCTGCCCTGGATGATGTGCGCAAACACCTGGGAGACCACCCCGGACATCTGGAAGATTTCAACTGGCCGGTCACTCGTGCGCAAGCACTGCTTGCCCTGCAATCTTTTTTAACGCACCGCCTTGCTCGCTTTGGCCCGACACAAGATGCGATGTGGACAGGCGAGCCATTTTTGCTGCACAGTTTGCTCTCCACCAGCCTGAACCTCAAGCTCCTCAACCCGCGCGAGGTGATTGATGCGGCGGTGCACATGTACGCACAAGGCCAGGCTGACTTGCCCAGTGTCGAAGGGTTTGTGCGACAAATTTTGGGCTGGCGCGAGTTCATGCGCGGGGTGTATGCGCTGGACATGCCAGGCATGAAAACGGCCAACCATCTGCAAGCAGAGTTGCCCCTGCCCTCGTGGTTTTGGACTGGCAAAACTGGCATGCACTGCATGCAACAGGCCATCGACCAGACCTTGCAACACGGCTACGCGCACCACATCCAAAGGCTGATGGTCACGGGCAACTTCGCCATGCTCGCAGGCTTGCTGCCTCAGGCGGTGTGCGACTGGTATTTGGCGGTGTATGTGGACGCGGTGGAGTGGGTGGAGCTGCCCAACACTGCGGGCATGGCGCTGTTTGCGCTGGGTGAGCGGTTCACCACCAAGCCCTATGCCGCCAGTGGCGCTTACATCAAGCGCATGAGCAACTACTGCCAAGGCTGCCGTTACAAACCCGATCAAAAAACGGGCCCGCAAGCCTGCCCCATGACGACCTTGTATTGGCAGTTTTTAAACAAGCACCAGGACGCGCTGCGGCGCAACCCGCGCGCAGCCCTGATGATGAAAAATTTTGACCGCCTCGACGCGCAAGAACAAGAAGCGATCACTGCCCAAGCTGCCCAGACCCTGGCCAACATCGAGCAGCTTTGAGCCAATACTCAGTCTGCTTTAGCGCCTGAGTCTTTCACCACCTTGGCCCACTTGCTGATTTCGGTGCGCTGGTAGTTGGCCAGGTCCTCGGACGTGGAGCCCACGGGCTCCAAGCCGATGTCTGAGAGGCGCTTGGCAACCTCTGGGGTTTTCAAGATGCGGTTGATCTCACTTTGCAGCTTGTCCACCACAGGCTTGGGCGTGCCAGCCGGGGCGAACACGGCAAACCAAGACACAGCCTCAAAGCCAGGCAAGGTTTCGGCAATGGTGGGAATGTCGGGGGCAGCGGGCGAGCGCTGGGCGCTGGTCACACCCAAGGCGCGTAACTTGCCCTCGCGCACCAAAGGCAAGCTTGAGGGCATGTTGTCAAACATCATGGTCACACGGCCACCGAGCAGGTCGGGGATGGCGCTGGCGCGGCCTTTGTAAGGAATGTGGGTCATGTCCGCCCCGGTCATGCTCTTGAACAGCTCACCGGAGACGTGAATCGAGGTGCCTGAACCCGAAGAGGCAAAGGTCAAGGGTTGCTTTTTGCCCAGCTCCACCAGTTCTTTGACGCTTTTGGCAGGCACATCGTTGTTGACCACCAGCAAATTGGGCGTGGTGGCCACCAAGCTCACGGGCACAAAGTCGCGCACCATGTCGTAAGGCATCTTGGCGTACAAAGCGCCGTTGATGGCGTGGGTGCCCACGGTACCCACCACCAAGGTGTGCCCATCGGGTGCCGACTTGGCGACAAAGTCTGCGCCAATGTTGCCACCCGAACCAGGCTTGTTGTCGACCAGCACTGGTTGACCCCAGGCGGCGGTGAAGCGCTCACCCAAAATGCGGGCAATGATGTCGGGCGCACCACCGCTGGTGAAGGTCACCACCATGCGCATGGGTTTGTTGGGGAAGTTGTTGGCTGTCTGGCTTTGGGCCTGGCTGCCCAGCATGCCCAGGGACAGGGCCAGAGGGGTGACGATCAGGGCGCGGCGCAAGGCGCGGTGCTTGGCGCTTGAGGGTCGGGCGTTGTGGGGCATCGTTGTCTCCTTCGTTGTTGTGCCGCTCAGGTCTTGTGCCTGAGGGTCAAACCATTATGAAGGTGAACGCCAAAAATAAAAAAGCCCGTTGCAAGCAACGGGCTCTGGCCAGAACCAAAGCCTTTGAAGGGCTCTGGTTCAGGGAAGTGCAGCGACGTTCAGCGCGTGGGTTTGCCGCTGCGCTTGGCATCACCTCGAGGGGTGAAGGGGCGTGGCCCGTGCGAGGGTTTGCCAAAGCCAGGCTTGCCGCCAGGCGAGGGTTTACGGTCACCGAAGTCGCCGCGTGCACCGAACTCAGGACGGCCGCCGAAATCACCTTTGCCGCCTTTGGCAAAACCATCACCGCGGGTCTGGAAGGGGTTGGCTGCGCCTTTGCCGGCAAAGCGATCGCCAGCGGGGCGGTCTTGGCCGAAAGGACGGTCAGAAAAACCTGGGTTGCGGTCACCAAAGCCACGGGCCTTGCCACCGGCATCAGGACGGGGACCAAAGCCAGGCTTGCCACCGCCACCGAATTTACGGTCACGCGAGAAACCCTCGCTGCCACCGCGGGTGTTGCGGCCACCAAAATTGGAGTTGCGGCCCGGCTCAGGGAAACGTTGCTTGGGTTCCATGCCAGGAATGACCTCGGCCTTGAACTGCTGACGGCTGTAGGCTTCGATGTCGAAGATTTTGCGACGATCGCGGAACTCCGCGAAGGTCACGGCCAAGCCATCGCGACCAGCACGGCCGGTGCGGCCAATGCGGTGGGTATAGTCTTCGGCTTTCATGGGCAGGCCAAAGTTGAACACGTGGGTGATGGTGGGCACGTCAATGCCGCGGGCCGCCACATCGGTGGCCACCAAAATTTGCACCTGACCATTGCGCAGCGCCATCAAACGGCGGTTACGCAGGCCTTGACTCAGAGCACCGTGCAACGCCACAGCATCAAAGCCTTCTTGCTGCAAGTCGTTGGCCAGGCCGTCGCATTCCACTTGGGTGGATGCAAACACAATGGCTTGGTTGATGGTGGTGTCACGCAGCCAGTGGTCGAGCAAAGCGCGCTTGTGCTGGGTGTTGTCAGCCCAGAACAGCACTTGCTTGATGTTGGCGTGTTTTTCTTGCGGCGAGTCGATTTGCACCTTCTTCACCGACGAGCCGTTGTCATGCATCACGCGCATGGCGAGCTGCTGAATGCGCGGCGCAAACGTGGCTGAGAACATCATGGTCTGGCGGCGCTGGCTGGTGAGTTCATTGACTTCAGCCAGGTCGTCGGAGAAGCCCAGGTCCAACATGCGGTCGGCTTCGTCCACCACCAGGAACTGCACCTGGTCGAGTTTGATTTGCATCGAACGCTGCAGGTCCAGCAGGCGCCCAGGGGTGGCCACCACGAGGTTAGCGTTTTGCAGCTTGGCAATTTGCAACTGGTAAGGCATGCCGCCCACCACGTTGGCAATGCGCAGACCGCGGCAATGTTTGACCAACTCGATGGCGTCGTGCGCCACCTGTTGGGCCAACTCGCGGGTTGGGCACAAAATCAAAGCACCAGGCGCGGTGGCTTTGAAATGACGGGGGTTGGTGGGGTCTTTGCGCTTGGCACGCTTGGGCGCGGGCTCACCGCGAGCAGCGGCCTCGGCCACTTGGCGCTCAAAGTCAGCGCGCTCTTGTGCAGCGGCTTGCTCTTGCTGCTGAATCAAGGTGTGCAACACAGGCAACAAAAACGCGGCGGTTTTACCGCTGCCGGTTTGGCTCGACACCATCAGGTCGATGTAGCGGTCTGCATCTTCCGTAGGCATGGCCAAAGGAATGGCGGTGGACTGCACCGTGGTGGGCTGGGTGTAACCCAGGTCGGCCACGGCTTGCACCAGCTCAGGGGCCAAGCCCAGCTCAACAAAACCGTTGGGTTCGTTGGGCGCCTGGTCGGCAGCGGCCTCAACATTCAGCTCAGGGGCCAGGGCCGCCTCAGAGGTGTCAAGGGTTTGGAGGTCAAAAGAAGAAGTTTCAGCAAGCGACAGGTCGCCCGCCAACAGAGTGTCGGTCATGGTTTTCTCACACGCGAGCGCCAGGAGGCGGCTCCGTTCATGGTTAAAAAACATCAACCATCAAACAGAACCTGCGTCGACAAAAGCCGAGACCGGGGACCTATTAAGCCGCTGCACCTCAAGCTTGTGGGCTTGGCGGATGCGCGATGGTCCGGTGAATGAAGGGAGATGCACAAACTGCGTATCTAACGCAGCCTCGCATTATGGCATGAATCAGGGTTTTTACCTAACGGCTTCTTAGTTTGGCGCTATGTTGAGGAAGTGGGTGCGGTAAAAATCGAGCTCGTCGATGGACTCGTGCACATCAGCCAGCGCGGTGTGTTTTTGCTGTTTCTTGAAGGCTTTGACCAGCTCGGGGCGCCAGCGCTTGGCCAGCTCTTTGAGCGTGCTCACGTCGATGTTGCGGTAGTGAAAAAACGCCTCCAAGGTGGGCATGTACTTGACCAGAAAACGGCGGTCTTGCCCGATGCTGTTGCCGCACATGGGCACCGAGCCCTTGGGCACGTAGTGCTTGAGAAACTCGATGACCTGCGTCTGCGCAGCTTCTTCCGTGACGGTGGAGGCCTTGACCTTGTCGATCAAACCGCTTTTACCGTGCGTGCCCTGGTTCCAAGCGTCCATCAGCGCGAGCTGCGCATCGCTTTGGTGGATGACCAGCACCGGTCCCTCCACACGGATGGCCAGGTCTGGGCTGGTCACGATCACAGCGATTTCGAGCAAGCGATCGCGCTCGGGGTCGAGCCCCGTCATTTCGCAATCCAGCCAGATCAGGTTTTGGTCGGATTTTTTCAAAAGGGTGTCAGTCATCACTGGATTGTCGCTGATCGCCTAAACTTCTCGCATGCCAATTGCACCTTCCAACGCCTCCCTGACGCTCACACTTTGCTTTGCCGCTGCCCTCTTGGTGGGGCTGGTGCTGCGTTATTGGCTAGCCGCGCGGCAAATACGCCATGTGGCACGACACCGGCAGGCCGTGCCTGCTGATTTTGCACCCACCATCAGCTTGCAAGCGCACCAAAAAGCTGCCGATTACACGGTGAGCAAATTGCGCCTGGGCTTGGTGGAGATGGCCTTTGAAGCGGCCATCCTCATGGGCTGGACTTTGTTGGGCGGCCTGCACGCACTCAACCAAGGCTTGCTCTTGGTCATGGGCGATGGCCTGGCCCAGCAAGTGGCACTGGTGGCGGCTTTTGTGCTTGTGGGCGGCGTGCTGGGTTTGCCCATGTCGCTCTACCAAACCTTTGTGATTGAAGCGCGTTTTGGCTTTAACCGCATGAGCTTCAAACTTTGGCTGGGCGACCTGGTCAAAGGTGTGTTGGTGGGTAGCCTGCTGGGCTTGCCGCTGCTCACGCTGCTGTTGTGGGTGATGGGGGCCATGGGGCCGCTGTGGTGGCTCTGGGCCTGGGGCCTGTGGATGTCGTTCAACCTGCTTTTGCTGGTGATTTACCCCACGGTGATCGCGCCTTTGTTCAACCAGTTCAAGCCTCTGGACAACGAACAACTCAAAGCCCGCGTCACCGCTCTTATGGCGCGCTGCGGCTTTGCAGCCAAGGGGCTGTTTGTGATGGACGGCAGCAAACGCAGCGCCCATGCCAACGCTTATTTCACCGGTTTTGGCGCCGCCAAACGCGTGGTGTTTTTTGACACGCTGCTGAGCAAACTCAGCCCAGGCGAAGTTGATGCCGTGCTCGCCCACGAGTTAGGACACTTCAAGCACCGACACATCATCCAACGCATCGTTCAGCTGTTTGCCATGAGCTTGCTGGGCTTTGCGCTCCTGGGCTGGTTGTCGGGCCAGGTGTTTTTCTTCACAGGTTTGGGGGTGGCCCCCTCGCTCAGCGGCAGCAATGACGCTTTGGCCCTTCTGCTGTTCATGATGGTGGTGCCGCTCTTGGGCTTTTTCATCTCGCCCTTGATGGCGCGTTTGTCGCGGTCACACGAGTTTGAGGCCGATGCCTACGCAGCCGCCCAAACCAGCGGCGCAGATTTACGCAGCGCCTTGCTCAAGCTGTTTGAAGACAACGCAGCCACCCTCACCCCCGACCCTGTGTACGCAGCTTTTTATTACTCGCACCCGCCCGCCACGGAACGCCTGGCGCGTCTGCACGCATGAAGCCGCGCGCACTTAACCCCATCGAGGTGGTGGGTCAGCTCAGCCGGCTCGAAGGCTGGCGTTTGCAAGGTGACGGGGCCGAGGTGGGCATCGCAAAAACATTCAGCTTTGCCAGCTACAGCGAGGTGATGAGCTTTGTCAACGCGGTGGCCTTCATGGCCCAGGGCATGAACCACCACCCTGAGTTGGTGGTGCACCCATCAACGTGCGTGGTGTTTTGGCGCACACATGACGTGCAGGGCCTGAGCCAACTCGACTTTGAGGCAGCGCAGCGCGTAGAGACCTGGCTCAAAGGTGCGCAAGCCACACTGGCTGCCTGACGATGCGAAAAACAGCAGCCCAGGCCAACGATGCGTGCCAAGACGGCCTGGTGATTGCCAGCCACGGACGGCATGTGCTGGTCGAAACGCCGCAGGGCCAAGAGGTGATATGCCACGCACGCGGTAAAAAAAGCCAAACCGTGGTGGGCGACCGGGTGCGCTGGCTGCCCAGCCAAGACGAAGGCACCATCGAGTCTGTGCTGCCCCGGCGCAACCTGCTCTACCGCCAAGACGAGGTGCGCACCAAGTCTTTTGCTGCCAACCTTGACCAGGTCTTGATCCTGATTGCCGCTGAGCCTGAGTTTTCTGAAAGCCAGCTCACACGCGCTTTGCTGGCCGCACAAGCGGCAGGCATTGAGCCCTTGATTGCCCTGAACAAAAGCGACTTGCACGCACCCTTTGAGCGGGCCTGGGTCAAGCTCGCACCTTACAGGGCCATGGGTTACCAGGTCTTGTCGCTGGCACTCAAGCCACGCGATGGTTTGACGCCCCTGCCCAGCGATGACGTGATGGCCGTCCTTGACCACAAAACCACGCTCATCCTGGGGCCCTCGGGCTCGGGCAAAAGCACACTCATCAACCGCTTGATCCCACAAGCGCAGGTGCTCACAGGCGAAATCTCCACCGCCCTGAACTCGGGCAAGCACACCACCACCAGCACGCGCTGGTACTGGCTCAACCACGAAAAACACACCGCCTTGATTGACTCGCCAGGCTTTCAAGAATTTGGTTTACAGCACCTTGATCCGATGCACCTGGCCACGCTGATGCCCGACTTCAAACCCTGGATCGCGGGCTGCCGTTTTTACAATTGCACCCACCTGCACGAGCCAGGCTGCGGCGTGCGCGCGCAGGTCGAATCAGGCGATCAGCCAGGCAGAATCAGCGCTCATCGCTATAAACTTTATAGCGACTTGTTTGCCGAGCTGTCTCAAACGCGCTATTGAACCAGGCCCCGCGGTGGGCCTGTCGGGTCTAGCCCAGCAAACGCGCCAGCGTGAGCAGGGCCAGTAAGACCATCCACGACACCACCGAGCGCCACACCAAGCCCACCACGCTGCGCAGGTGCCCCATCTCGGGGTTGGGCAGTGAGGGGCCGTTGTCGCCGGTCATGCCCAAGCGAACATTGACCGCCCCCGAGGTGGCGGCAATGATCACGCCGTCGTTGGTGCGCTCTTGCCCAGCGGCGTATTGGCGCCAGCTGTCGATGGCTTCTTCAAAGCTGCCCACCACCGCAAAGCACACCGCGGTGATGCGCGCAGGCAACCAATCCACATAGGCCCAAGCCGTGGCAGCGGCCTGGCAAGCGGCCTCGCTCACGGCTTGCTGGTGGGTTTGCACCAGGTGCGGCCAGTAGCGCTGCACAAACTCGCTCAGGCGATAAAAAACAGCCCCTGCCGGCCCCAAACCAAGCGCGGCCAAAATAGAAAACCAGCTGAGCACGCCAAAGACATGCCGGTGCGCGGCCAACACCGACGACTCGAGCACCTGGCGGATGATTTCCCCTTTGGGCAGGTCTTGCAGCTCCAAGTGCTGCCAGCGCGAGAGGTGGTCGCGGGCCAGGGCTTCGTCACCTGCTTCTAAAGCATCGCGAACCTCGGTGAAGTGGTGGCTGAATTGCCTGAAACCCAGCGTGGCGTACAAAAAAAACACATTGAGCAGCATGGCCAAAGGCCAGCCCACCAGCCAAATGGCCAACCAGTACAGGGCCAAGGCCAGAACCGATGGCAGCACAACGCCCAAGACCCAAACCAGCCAGCCGTGGCGGGTTTGCCCCGCATCCACCAGCCGCAACACCCAACGCAGCCACGAGCGCAAGGCAGCGTGCACCCAGTTGCCCGTGGTCAGGGGACGGGCCTGCTCGAGCAGCAGGGCCATGAGGATGGCAAAAAAGCTCATGCCAGCAATGATAACGACTCGGCCAAGCAGGCCTCAGGCCGACAAAAAATGGTAGAGGTTGCGCAACATGCCTGCGGTGGCGCCCCAAATAAAGCGCTCATGCACGCCGTCTTGGTAGGGCATGGAGTACCAGTACCTGACCACCCCTTGAGCCTCCCAGCGGTGGCGCCGGTGGTGGGCCGGGTTCATCAGGAAAGCCAGGGGCACCTCAAACACATCAGCCACTTCTTGCGGGTTGGGTGCCAGCGAAAAACCAGGACGCACCAGCCCCACCACCGGGGTAACGATGAAAGCAGTGCCCGTGGTGTAACTGGGCAAAGCGCCGGCCACTTGCACGTGTTGGGGGGCCAGGCCTACCTCTTCGTGGGCCTCGCGCAGGGCGGTCATCTCGTGGCTGGTGTCGGCATCGTCCACCTTGCCGCCCGGAAAAGCCACCTGGCCCGAGTGGGTCCGCATCTGTGCCGTGCGCTGGGTGAGCAAGAGCGTGGGCTCCTCACGCAAGACGATGGCCATCAGCACCGCGGCGTGCGCAGTTTTACGCTCGGTGAAACGCGGCTCTGCCCTGAGCTCGGGCTGCCAAACCGGCGGGTTGGCAAAACGCGCCAACAAGGCCTCGGGCTGGAGCATGTCGCGCGCCACGGGCGGCAGCTGCTGCGCCACAGGTTCGACGGGCACCAAGCGTGGGTCGAAGTCGGGCAGCTTGGACAAGGGGATGAGGTGGTCTGCGTTGCTCATGGGATTAAAAAAACCGCCTCTGGTTTGCACCAGGGCGGTTTTGTTCAAGCACTTGGGGATCAAGCGCTCTTGGAGACCAGCTTCTCTTTGATACGTGCGGATTTACCGCTGCGGTCACGCAAGTAGTACAGCTTGGCGCGGCGCACATCACCACGACGCTTGACTTCAATGCTGGCAATCAGGGGGGAGTAGGTTTGGAACGTACGCTCCACGCCTTCGCCGCTGGAGATTTTGCGCACGATGAAGCCGCTGTTGAGGCCACGGTTGCGCTTGGCAATCACCACGCCTTCGTAGGCCTGCACGCGCTTGCGGGTGCCTTCAACCACATTGACGTTCACGATGACGGTGTCGCCAGGTGAAAACTCAGGGATGTTTTTGCCAAGGCGAGCAATTTCTTCTTGCTCAAGGGTTTGGATCAGGTTCATGGTTTCCTCTAACGATCATGTACGCGCTGCAGTCGGGATGACCAGGCCATAAGCCGTGCCGCACAGAGGATCAAAGCCAACCATTATAGCACTGCTTGGCGCGTGGCTTATGGTGCTACTTGTGCGCCCTGGGCCAGCCACTGTTCGTCGGCGCGGGTCAGCCGTCCGGCCAAGCGGGCGGCTTCAATCAAATCAGGGCGACGCTGCGCGGTGATGCGTAAACGCTGCTGCCTGCGCCAGTGCTCAATGCGCTCGTGGTGCCCCGAGAGCAAAACCTCTGGCACCGGCTGATCTGCCCACACCTCTGGCCGGGTGTAATGCGGACAATCGAGCAGGCCGTCCAGGCTGGGGTTGAAGCTGTCTTGCTCATGGCTGTGCGCGTCGTTGAGGACCCCGGGCTGCAAGCGTGCCACAGCATCGAGCAAGGCGATGGCGGCAATTTCACCGCCCGAGAGCACAAAGTCCCCCAGGCTGATTTGCACATCCACATGGGCGTCGATGAAGCGCTGGTCCAGCCCCTCGTAACGCCCGCAAATCAACACCGCCCCTGCGCTGCTCGACCAGGTTTGCACTTGCGCATGGTTCAAAGCTTGCCCCAGGGGCGAAAATAAAACCACCGGTGCGGGCACCAGCCCTTGCGCGTCGCGCTGAGCGCGTATGGCCTGCAGGCAATCTGCCAAAGGCTGGGCCAGCATGACCATGCCGGGGCCGCCGCCAAAAGGCCGGTCATCCACACGGCGGTAGTTGCCCGGCGCGAAGTCGCGCGGGTTGTGCACATGCACTTCGACCATGCCGGTCTCAAAAGCTTTGCGGGTGATGCCCACGCTCAGAAACGGCGTGAACAACTCTGGAAACAGCGTGATGACGTCAAAACGCATGGGCATACATGGGCGCGTGCATGTTGAAAGCCGCCAGACTCAGTAGTCGGGCTGCCAGTCCACGGTGATGCACTTGGCAGCCAGGTCCACACGGTCCACAAACACAGACACAAAAGGAATCATGCGCTCCACAGCGGGGTCCACGCTGGTGTCTTGCACCACCAGCACGGTTTGTGGACCCGTGCTGAGCAATTCATGCACGGTGCCCAAAACCACGCCTTCGCGGTTGAGCACTTGCAAGCCGATCAAATCGACCCAGTAGTACTCATCATCGGCCGTGCTGGGGAAAGACGAGCGCGCCACAAAAATGCGGGCACCTTTGAGCGCTTCAGCCGCGTTGCGGTCTGGGATGTCGTGACCTGTGGCCACCACCACATCCGAATGTTCTTTGGATTCTTTGATGCGCAAAAGGCGCGTGCCATCGAAGGTTTTGACACCCCGCTCAGAGGGCTGGATGTACCAACGCTTGGATGAAAAAAGCGCCTCAGGATCGGCGCTGTAGGGCAGGACTTTGAACCAGCCCTTGATGCCCCAGGCATCAAGAACACGCCCAACTTCGATGGCATCCGCCGGTAATTCAGCGGGGTCGAGGTTGAGCGTCATGCAGGAAATTAAGCAGCCTTTTTAGCGGCTTGCTTGATCAAACGCTCCACGGTGGGAGACGCTTGCGCACCCACGCCTTGCCAGTAGCTCAGGCGGTCTTGGGCCAAACGGATGCTTTCTTCGTTGGCAGTTGCAATGGGGTTGTAAAAACCAATGCGCTCAATGAAGCGACCGTCACGGCGGTTGCGCTTGTCAGCCACCACAATGTTGAAGAAGGGACGCGCTTTAGCGCCGCCGCGAGAAAGTCGAATGACGACCATGGTTGATCCTTAGGGGTGGTGGAAATTTCATCCAGCCGTGAATACTTCACTCAGTGCTTGAGACACGCGACATGGCCACCCGGCCAGCGACACACTGAAATAGCCTTAAATTATAGCTTCTTTGGGCGCCGCCCTATGATTTCGTTTGTTCTAGCCTACGCTTTGCGCCCTGCCCCATGAAAAACAAGACCCTGGCCACCTGGCTGTCCTTTGTTGCCGGACCCTTTGGCCTGCATCGCTTTTACCTGTTTGGCCTGTCTGATGTGAAAGGCTGGCTCATGCCCATTCCGACCGCGCTGGGCCTGTACGGCATGGAGCGCGCCCGTGAATATGGCGTAGACGACACCTTGAGTTGGCTCTTGATTCCTTTGCTGGGCTTCATGGTGGCGGCGTGTGCGCTCAATGCCATTGTGTACGGCTTGATGAGCCCCGAGCGCTGGAACGCCGCCATGAACCCGCAAAGCCCAGCAGAGTCCAGCGCGGGCGCCACCAACTGGCTCACCATCGGCGCCATTGCCTGCGCCTTGCTCATTGGTGCGACCGCCCTGCTCTCGAGCATTGCCTTTAGCTTCCAGCGTTACTTTGAATACCAGGTGGAAGAAGGCCGCAAGATCAGCCAGTGATTCAAAACAAACGCAGGCTGAGCCAATAAGCCACGATGGCCACAAAAGCGCTGGCCGGGATGGTGAAAATCCAGGCCCAAACAATGTTGCCGGCCACGCCCCAACGCACAGCACTGGCGCGCTGAGAGGCACCCACACCCACAATCGCACCGGTGATGGTGTGGGTGGTGGACACCGGAATGCCCAAGCCCGTGGCTATGAACAAGGTCATGGCGCCGCCGGTTTCAGCACAAAAACCACCCACAGGCTTGAGCTTGGTGATGCGCTGCCCCATGGTTTTGACAATGCGCCAGCCGCCAAACATGGTGCCCACACCGATTGCCAGGTAGCAGCTCACCACCGTCCACGATGGCGGCGACTTGTCTTCAGCCGCCACATACCCAGTGGCAATCAGCATCATCCAAATGATGCCAATGGTTTTTTGGGCGTCATTGCCCCCGTGGCCCAGGCTGTAGGCCCCAGCCGAGACCAGTTGCAGCCGCCTGAACCACCGGTCTACCTTCGAGGGGGTGCTGCGACGGCACAACCAAGCCACCAGCAACATCATCAAAGAACCCAGCAAAAAGCCCAGGGTGGGCGAGACCAAAATGAAGACCAAGGTTTTCATGATACCCGCAGAGAGCAGCGCGTCTGTGCCTGCCTTGCCCACCACAGCGCCCACAATGCCGCCAATCAAGGCGTGCGATGAGCTGCTGGGGATGCCGTAATACCAGGTGATCAGGTTCCAAGTGATCGCGCCCACCAGCGCTCCAAACACCACGTTGGTATCGACCACGCCGGGCTGCACAATGCCTTTGCCCACCGTGGCTGCCACGCTGAGGTGGAACACAAAAATGGCAATGAAGTTGAAAAAGGCGGCAAACAACACCGCTTGACCGGGGCGCAACACGCCCGTGGACACCACGGTGGCAATGGAGTTGGCCGCATCATGAAACCCGTTCATGAAGTCGAAGGCCAGGGCCAACACCACCAGAAGAATCACCACCCACAGGGCGCTTTGTTCCATGGTGCGCGCCTCAGGAGTTTTCGAGGACCACGCCCTCGATCAGGTTGGCCACGTCTTCGCATTTGTCGGTCACGGTCTCGAGCAACTCGTAAATGGCTTTGAGCTTGATCACTTCGCGCACATCGGGCTCTTCACGAAAGAGCTTGCTCATGGCTTTGCGCATCACGCGGTCAGCGTCGCTCTCCAGCCTGTCGATTTCCTCGCAGGTCTTCAAAGCGGCCTCGGCGGTTTTTGGGTCGGCAATGTTGTTGAGCATGTACACCGCATCGCGCACACGTTCACAACACTTCAAGCTCAGATCGGTGAGGCGCACGATCTCGTCGGTCATCATGCGCACGTCGTACAGCGCCATGGTTTCGGCCGAGTCTTGAATCAGGTCAGCCACATCGTCCATGGTGTTGATGAGCGAGTGGATCTGTTCGCGGTCAATCGGGGTGATGAAGGTTTTGTGCAGCACCTGGTTGACCTCACGGGTCACGCGGTCGGCGGCTTGCTCGGCTTGGTCAACCTGGCGGTTGTACTGCTCACGCAAATTGACGTCGTTGTAATTGGCCACCAATTGCGCAAAAGCCCGGGCCGCTTCGACGATGCGGTCGGCATGCTGGTTGAACATCACAAAGAAGTTGCCGTCGCGCGGCATCAATTTTCCAAACAGCATGAGCGTGCCTTTTAGTTGTCATCAAAGTGTCATAGTTTAGCTGCGCCCAAACGTGGATTTGTCCGCTGCGCGACCCTCAGCGTAAGACCCGTTCAAGCACGACCTTGCCCAAAACGCCATAAAAAAACCCCGCAAGGTGAGTTGCGGGGTTTGCTGGCGCGGCTCGGGCGGCTCAGGCCGCACCGACAGGCCGGGTTCAGGCGGCCACGGTGGCAGCCACGTCTTGGTACTCGGTGATCTGGTTGAAGTTCAGGTACTTGTAGATTTTGTCGCCATTGGCGTTGATCACACCCACGTCGGTGAGGTACTCCTCTTTGCTGGGAATACGGCCAAGCTTGGAGCAGATGGCCGAGAGTTCAGCCGAGCCCAAATACACATTGGTGTTTTTGCCCAAACGGTTGGGGAAGTTTCGGGTGCTGGTGGACATGACCGTGGCACCCTCTTTCACCTGCGCTTGGTTGCCCATGCACAGCGAGCAGCCTGGCATTTCCATGCGGGCACCCGCAGCGCCGAACACGCCGTAGTGACCCTCTTCGGTGAGCTGTTGCGCGTCCATCTTGGTGGGTGGGGCCATCCAGAGTTTGACGGGGATGTCTTTCTTGCCTTCGAGCAGTTTGGAGGCTGCGCGGAAGTGACCGATGTTGGTCATGCAAGAACCGATGAACACCTCGTCGATCTTGGCACCGGCCACGTCCGACAGGGTTTTGGCGTCGTCGGGGTCGTTGGGGCAGCACACGATGGGCTCGGTGATCTCGGCCAGGTCGATCTCGATCACAGCGGCGTACTCGGCATCGGCATCGCCCTCAAGCAGGTTGGGGTTGGCCAACCAGGCTTCCATGGCCTTGATACGGCGACCAATGGTGCGCGCATCGGCGTAGCCTTGGGCAATCATGTTCTTCAACAGCACGATGTTGCTGTTGATGTACTCAATGATGGGCTCTTTGTTGAGCTTGACGGTGCAACCCGCAGCGGAACGCTCGGCCGAGGCGTCAGACAACTCAAACGCTTGTTCCACTTTGAGCTCGGGTAGGCCTTCAATTTCCAAAATGCGGCCTGAGAAGATGTTCTTCTTGCCCTTCTTCTCCACGGTGAGCAAGCCCGCTTTGATGGCGTACAGCGGAATGGCATGCACCAGGTCACGCAAGGTCACACCAGGCTGCATCTGGCCTTTGAAACGCACCAACACGCTCTCGGGCATGTCCAGCGGCATCACGCCGGTGGCTGCGGCAAACGCCACCAAGCCAGAGCCAGCAGGGAAAGAAATGCCGATGGGGAAACGGGTGTGGCTGTCGCCACCCGTGCCCACGGTGTCGGGCAACAACATGCGGTTGAGCCAGGAGTGGATGATGCCGTCGCCGGGCTTAAGCGCGATGCCACCACGGTTGCTGATGAACTCGGGCAGCTCGTGGTGCATTTTCACGTCCACCGGCTTGGGGTAAGCCGCGGTGTGGCAGAACGATTGCATCACCAAGTCAGAGCTAAAGCCCAGGCAAGCGAGGTCTTTGAGCTCGTCGCGGGTCATGGGGCCAGTGGTGTCTTGCGAGCCCACGCTGGTCATCTTGGGTTCGCAGTAGGTGCCAGGCACCACGCCTTGGCCTTCGGGCAAACCGCAGGCACGGCCCACCATTTTTTGCGCCAAGGTGAAGCCCTTGCCGTGGCTCTTGGGCACTTGCGGCAGGCGGAACAGGGTCGAAGGCGCCAGGCCCAAAGCCTCACGGGCCTTGCCGGTCAAGCCGCGGCCAATGATCAAAGGAATGCGGCCGCCAGCGCGCACTTCGTCAAACAGCACGTCGCTCTTGACGGTGAACTCGGCAATCACCTTGCCGTCTTTGAGGGCCTTGCCCTCATAAGGACGCAGCTCGATGGTGTCGCCCATGTTC
>DKJZ01000008.1 GCA_002454975.1 Hylemonella sp. UBA6679 | reverse complement strand
CCGGCGAGTTGTCCTTTGTTGAACATCGGGAAATCCTTGTCGTTGAAAAATCAAATGGGTTTGATGCTGAGAATTTTCGCGCCAAACTCGCTGATCAGCGCCTGCACCTGCGGGTCGCTGTGGATCAGCTGTTCGGCGGCTTGTTGGCGCTGCTGGGCAAAGGCGGTGGCGCGCTTGGCGGGGCTGTCAAGCACACGGCCAATTTCAACGCTGAGCTTGACCTCAAAGCCTGCCTGGTGAAGTGCTGCTTGCAAGCGCTCGCGGTTGTTGCCCTGGTTGAGCGATTCACGCTCGACCCGCAGCAGCCAATGGTCCGCATCGCGCGCCACCAACTGCGACTGCAAAGCCAGCTCGCGCACCAGCGCAGTGATGGCCTCGCTGGCCACCAAGGTTTGCACCACCTGCTGCCAATGGGCACCGTCGTCGGTGGGTTGCAAAACCACGGGCGCAGCCAGCGCTGCAGCCACATCAGCGCGCGACTCGGGAGCCACGCGCACGGTCACGGGCATCAAGGCTGGTAGGGGCTCTGCGGGTGGCACTGCGCCTGCGGCGATAGGGGCAGTTTTGGTGAGCTCGGGCGCTGGCTTGCTCACCACTGGCACAACCCGGCCTTGCGGTGGCTCGGGCGGTACGACCGAGGGGGCGACCGACGGGGCATCCGGCGGGGCAACCTGCAACGCTGGCTCAGATTTCAGTGTTTTTTTTTCAGCCGGTTGCGCTAGTGTGTTGGGCTTGAAGGCCAACAAGCGCAACAGCACCATGGTGAGTGCGGCGTACTCATCGGGGGCCAGACCCAGCTCGCCGCGGCCATGCAGGCACAGGCTGTAGAGCAGCTGGGTTTCGTCGGCCGGCATGGCGCGGCTCAAGGCCACAAGTTGCGGGGTGTCGGGGTCGGTGTCTTGTGCTGCATCGGGCACGGCTGCGAGCACGGCCATGCGTTGCAACACCAGCGCCATGTCTTCCAAGGTGGACGCCGCGCTCAGGCCCTGCAAGCGCAAGGCATCCACGGTTTGCACCACGGTTTTACCGTCGCCAGCGGCCAAGGCCTCAATGAGCGCAAACACATGCGAGCGGTCCACGCTGCCCAGCATTTGGCGCACGGTGGCGTCCGACAGGCTCCCTGCGCCAAAAGCAATGGCTTGGTCGGTGAGCGACAAGGCATCGCGCATGGAGCCACGTGCGGCGCGCGCCAGCAAACGCAAGGCGCCAGGCTCGTGGCTGAGTTGTTCGGTCGTGAGCACCTCTTGCAAGTGCTCCACAATGGTTTCGGGCGCCATGGGTCGCAGGTTGAACTGCAGGCAGCGCGAAAGCACGGTCACCGGCACCTTTTGCGGGTCGGTGGTGGCCAGCACAAACTTGAGGTACTCGGGGGGCTCTTCCAGCGTTTTCAACATGGCGTTGAACGCCGTGTTGGTCAGCATGTGCACCTCGTCGATCATGAAGACCTTGAAGCGCCCCTGCACCGGCTTGTACACCGCCTGCTCCAGCAGGGCTTGCACCTCGTCCACGCCGCGGTTCGAAGCCGCATCGAGCTCGGTGTAGTCCACAAAACGGCCACTATCAATGTCAGAGCACGCTTGGCACACCCCACAAGGCTCAGCCGTGATACCGCCTTGGCCATCCACACCTTGGCAGTTGAGTGACTTGGCCAAAATACGCGAGACGGTGGTTTTACCCACACCGCGTGTGCCCGTGAACAGGTAGGCGTGGTGCAGACGCTGGGTGCTCAGCGCGTTGCTCAGCGCCTGAACCACATGGCCCTGTCCCACCATTTCAGAGAAACGGCGTGGGCGGTATTTGCGGGCCAGAACCAAATAAGACATCCGCCCATTCTAAGGGGGTAGCGCGCCTGTGCTGAGCAGGCGCAAAGATGTTTGACACACAGCACAAAGGGCCAGGCCGCAGCCGTTACAATGCCAG
Source organism: Hylemonella sp. UBA6679 (assembly GCA_002454975.1). Taxonomy (GTDB): domain Bacteria; phylum Pseudomonadota; class Gammaproteobacteria; order Burkholderiales; family Burkholderiaceae_C; genus Hylemonella. The sequence goes on along the minus strand of DKJZ01000008.1, from coordinate 29,901 downwards.
CTGACGGGCCTTCCCGCATGGTGAAGCGGCCAACCGGGTCAGGTGGGGAACCAAGCAGCCCTAACCGACGAGCCAGTGCCGGGGTCAGGTCCGTCAACCCAACACACGCTTGAGCGCACCCAAGCCTGCCCACCGACCGGTGGCCATGCAAGCGTTGAGCAGGTAGCCCCCGGTGGGAGCTTCCCAGTCCAGCATCTCCCCCGCACAAAACACACCGGGCAAGGCCCGCAGCATGAACTCGGGCGTCATGGCCTCAAAGCCCACACCCCCAGCGCTGCTGATGGCTTCGTCCAAAGGCCGGGCGGCCGTGAGGGTCAAGGGCAGGCGCTTGATGAGCTGGCCCCACACCTGGGCTTCTTGCGCATGCTGGGCGTTTTGGCCTGGCGGCTTGAGACCTTGCTGGTGCGCCACTTCTTGCAGCAAAGCGGCTTTGACCCCACCGAGATCAAGCCGACTTTTGAGGTGGCTGGACCAAGAGCGCGCGCCACGTGGGTGCGCCACAGCGGCCATGACGGTGCTGGCAGCCACATCGGGCAACAGATCGAGGTGAACCGTGGCGCTGCCCTGCGCGGCAATCTCATCACGAATCAAGGCGCTGGCAGCGTAAATCAGGCTGCCTTCCACGCCGTGCTCGGTCAACACAAACTCGCCTTTACGGTCAAACTGACGGCCGCGCGCATCGGTGAAGTGGAGCGACACATGTTTGAAGGCCTGCCCCGCTTGGCGCTCCCGCAAATGGCTGCTCCAGCCGCCTGCCATGTCAAAGCCGCAGTTCGACGGCTGCAGCGGGGCCACATCCACCCCTTGGGCCTGCAGCCAGGGCACCCAGGCGCCGTCGGAGCCCAAACGCGCCCAGCTGCCGCCGCCCAAGGCCAGCACCGTGGCGCGCGCACGCTTGAGCACTTGCCCTTGCGGGGTGTCGAACACCAGTTCGCCTTGCGCGTTCCACCCCTGCCAGCGGTGACGCATGTGAAACACCACCCCCGGCCCCTGATCTGGGTGCCGCAAACGATGCAACCACGCACGCAGCAAAGGCGCTGCTTTCATGTCTTTGGGAAACACCCGCCCCGAGCTGCCCACAAAGGTCTCAATGCCCAAACCATGCGCCCAGGCTTGCAGCGCCTGGGCATCAAAGTCGGCCATGGCAGGGCCAAGCTCAGCTTGGCGCTGGGCATAACGCGTCATGAATCGCGGCGCTGCCTCACCATGCGTGAGGTTCAAGCCACCGATGCCAGCGAGTAAAAATTTACGCCCCACCGAAGGCATGGCGTCAAACACCTCCACGGTCTGCCCGGCTTGCGACAACACCTCGGCAGCCATCAAACCGGCTGGGCCGGCCCCCACAATCACCACACGCATACCGTCAACTCCTGAACTTGCCCGACGGCATTGAAAAAAGCAGCCCGTACCAGCTCCCCGGCATGCAGCGCAGCCACCGCATCGCGGTAACGACGCAGCTGCTGCCCCAGGTCCTGGTGCGAGAGCGGGTCGGCAGCAGATTTGTAGTCAATCACCCACCACTCGGGGCCGGCGGGTCCAGCCACGCACACCAGCCGGTCGATGCGGTGCAGCTGCCCGTCCACCACCACGGGGACCTCGTTGGCGTGCCAGGTGATGCGCTGCGCGTCCCAGGCCCATGCCCCTTGCCCGGTGAGGATGGTGCGCGCACGGTCAGCCGCTTCTTGGGCCTGCGCTGCTGTGAGCATGAAAGCCTGCGCCACCTGGGCGCATTGGGCTGCGCTGACATCGCGCGCGCCCAGGCTTGCCCACTCCAACAAGCGGTGCATGGCCTCCCCGATGCGCGAAGCCAAGGCCGCCTGCTCGTCAACCGCCGCAGCCACCGGCCCAGCAGCTGGCAGCCGGGTCAAGACGGGCAGGTCCACCACACTGGGGGGAATGGGCGACGCTGTTGGCGGCTCAGCCTGGGCCATGGTGGGTAAGGATGGGGGCATGCCCTCTTGAGGGGCGGCATCCAAGACCAAGTCTGTGGCCGGGACGCGTTGCCACCAGCTGCCAGGGGCAGCCTGATGCGGCACCACCGATGACAACATCAAACAGGTCTTGGCCCGCGTCACGGCCACGTACAAGCTGTTGAGTTCTTCGCGCTCACGCGCGGTTTGCTCGCGTGCCACCAAGGCTTGCGATGAGGGGCAAGCTGCTTTTTCGCTGGGCAGAAAAATGAATTGCTCGGGCGCAGCCGCGCGCCCTGGCCAATCGATGAGCACGCCCATGGTGGGCGGGTTGGGCGCTTTGGCATCGGTGTCAAGCAAGAGCACGCACGGCGCCTCCAAGCCTTTGGCCCCGTGCACAGTGAGCAGTTGCACGGCCTGGGCCAGGCTGCGTTGCGGGGCCTGAATGCCCCCGGCTTTGAGGGCGCGCACCAAAGCATAGGCGGTGAGAAAACGCGCGCCATCCACCTGCAAAGCGGCCGACAACACCGCTTGCAAATTGGCCTGCACCGCGTCACGCAAAGTAGGTGGGCTGGCCGCCACAAAACGGGCCACCACATCGCCATCGTGAAAGATGCGGCTCAGGGCGTCATGCGGGGGCAGGCTGTGCAGCCAATCGCGCCAACGCTGCAACTGCACGAACACCTCACGCAAACCTTCGATCAAAGATTGATGCATCAAAAGTGTCTGAGGGCCTTGTGCATCGGACACTTCTTGCTCTAAATTTGAGAGCACCTGCCACCAACTCAAGGCTGGCTCGTGGTGCGCGCTGCAACGCGCAAGCAAGACCAGCGCCTCATCGCCTTGGTGCAAAGCCAAGGCACACAAGGGCGACTTCAGCACACGCGCCAAGGACAGGTTGTGGTGGTTTGATACCAGCACGTCCATCAGGGCCACCAGGTCTTGAACCTCGGGGGCCTGCGCCAGGTCTTTTTTCTCAGCAAGGTTGGCCGCAATGCCCAGCTCGCGCAGCGCGAGTTGCATGGCCGAAAGCCGATCGCGCTTGCGCGCCAGCACCATGATGTCTGCCGCTTGGTGGCCTTGCGCGATTTGCTGCGCCACCCACTGCGCGGCTTGACGACATTCCAGCGTGCGCAGGGTGTCTTCGGCCTGCTCGCGCGGCGTGGTCAGGCTGTCGCGCCAGCTGCTGGCGAGGTCTTTGCTGCGCTCAAGCCTGGGGATGGGTGGCAAGCGCCCCACCTGCCCGGCCTGCGCTGAGGCGGTGGTGTGCGGGCGAAAGCCGGCAAAGGCCTGGGCCTCTTGTGCCGCCACAAACGTGTCGTTGAGGGTTTGAATGACCGCTTGGGCGTTGCGGCGGGTGTGATCGCAACTGAGCAAATCGCCGCCAAGCTCGCGGATCACGGCCTGCGCGTCCAAAAACACCTGGGGCTCGGCGCGGCGAAAACGGTAAATGCTTTGCTTGGGGTCGCCCACAATGAACACACTGGGCGCTCGGGCCGCACCCGCATAGCTGCCGAGCCAAGCGCTCAAGGCCTGCCACTGCAAAGGGCTGGTGTCTTGAAATTCATCAATGAGCAGGTGGCTGATGCTGGCGTCGAGCCGCTCTTGCACCCAGGCCCCCACGTCTGCATCGCACAGCACGTGCAGCGCAGCGAGCTCGATATCGTTCATGTCGACCCAGCCGCGCTCGCGCTTGAGCCCGGCAAAGCAGCTGATGAGCAAGCGGGTCAGCCGCACCATGGCTTGCTGGTAGAGCCAGGCCTCGTGCTGCGACTGCGCTGCGCACAAAGACTGCAACAGGGTTTGCGCCTCTTGCGCAGCGGCGTAGCTCTGCAGGTTTTTGCTCAAGCGGTCTTCGTCTTTGACGAAAAACGCTTTGCGCAACATCGCCAAAGCCGCCTCAAGCACTCGTGCTTGGTCCCCAAGCGCTTGGGCTTGATCCTCGGACGCTTGGGCTTGATCCTCGGACGCTTGCGCTTGCCCCTCGGACTGTTGCGCTTGCGCATCGAGCGCGAGGTAGGCATCCACCACGGCGGCTGCGGCTGTTTGCGGGGTTTTGTTTTTTTCTTGGCCCAAGGACTGTGCCCAGGCCAGCCATTGCGCACGCACAGCGGGCTGGCTCAAACGCGCCAAGGGGCAGGCCAAGCCCAGGTAAGCCTGGGTGCGCATGGCACCCGGTGCGTGTTGGGCCATCCAGGTAGCCGCGTCGGGCACGCTTTTGGCAACCACCCCCTGACGATCGGCCAGGGTGAACTCCACGCGTTTGTTCAAAGCGCCTTCGAGGGCTTTTTGAACGTTGCTTCGGCCATGTACAGCCACCAAGTTTGCAAAGTCTTGGTGCGCTGCTGTGTCTTGGGCCAGTTGTTTGTAAAAAACCGGCCAGACCTGGGCCACAGCGCGCGCGTCGTCTTCGAGCAACTCGTAGTGCAAGGGCAAGCCCAGATCTTGCAAGGTGGCCAAAGGTGCGCCCCGCAGCAGCGCCGCAAACCAACTGTGAAAGGTACGGATTTGCACCGGCCGGCCTGCAGCTAGCAAGCTCAGGTGCAGGGTTTGCAGCGTGGGTTCTAGGCGCTGGGCTTCAAGAGGGCTCAAGCCGCGCAGGGTGAGCTCAAGCGTGCGCTGCGCTGGCGTGGCCTGGGCAAATTCAGCGAGCCAATGCATGAGCCGCTCACGCATCTCGCCAGCGGCTTTTTTGGTGAAAGTGATGGCCAAGATGTTGTGGGGCTGCGCACCTTCGAGCAGGGCACGCAAAATGCGCGACACCAACATCCAGGTTTTGCCAGCCCCAGCACAGGCCTCCACCGCCACGCTGCGGCGCGGGTCGCAAGCCACGGCATAGAACTCGGCAGCTGAGACCGCTCGGGCGTTGATCTCGTAGGCCGCTGTGTGCGCTTGGCTCATGCTTGGCTGTCCTCGGTGTCTTGCACCCCGGCCCAGCTGTCTTTTCGGCACAGTCCGCGTGCTGCACAGAACTGGCAAGCCTTGCCCTCGCCCAAAGCCAACATGGGCGCACCGGCCTTCATGCGTTGAAAGTCCGTGTCAATGCCAACCAACAAAGCCTCACGTACCTCGTGCAGCGCAGTTTGCTCAACCAACACCGTGCCATCTTTTTCGGCCACGTTCACATAAGCGGCGCGCACCTCTTGGGGCATGAGGGCGGCGTAAAACGCCAGCTGGGTGTCTTCAAAGGGCTGCTTGACACGCTCTTTGGTGGTGGCCAAGGGCTCGGTTTTGTAGTCCATCACCAAATGCTGCCGCTGCGCCAATTCGGCTTGACCCGCATGCACCAGCGCCACATCGAGCCGGTCCACCTGACCCACCAATGTCACCTCGGGGAGCTGGTGCGTCAGCCAGGTTTCGGCCACCTCAAACTGCATGCCTTGGGCCTCGTGCTGCTGCAGCCAGTGCAGGTAGCCCTCGCGCAAGCGTGGCCAGGCGGCCATGAAAGGCAAGAACTCGTCTTGGCTCAGGCCCATGGTGTGCTGCACCTCCTGCGCGGCCAGGTCGATCTGCGTGCGTCTTGTGGCCAGATCGGGGGCGGGGCTGGCCTCATGAAACTGTTTGAGCACGGCATGCAACCACAAACCCACATCCCGTTTGTCGAGCTGCTGCTCGAGCTCGTCGCTGTCTTTGAGCCCAAGTTGGCGCAAAGCAAAAAAACGGTAAGGGCAGCGGCGCAAATCTTCGTAAGCACTGGCAGACAAACGCTTGGGCACCAAAGCCTCGGCATGTGGCGCGGGCGGTACAGCAGCTTGGGCTGCGAGTTCACGCCTTGGCAGGCTCAGCGGCGCGGCCACTTGTAGCGTTTGCGTGGCCAGCAGCGTTTGCACCAAGGGGCTGGGCAGCAATGGCTCGCCGCTTTCGTCGTGCAGCCGCCAAAGAATGTCCACCTGTGGTGTTTGCAAGGCATACAGCCAGACATCCCGGTTTTGGGCTTGCAAGGCTTGGCGGTCTGGCAGGCCCAGGGCCTCGCGCTGGCGTGGCGTCCAGGGGCCTCCAGGCTCGGGGCAAGCGGGCAAGCGGACCTCATCGCAACCTGCGAGCACCACAGCCCCAAAAGCGCGACCCAGCATTTGGCTCATGGGCAGAATGACCACCTGCTCTTCAAAAGGGTACGGCGGCTTGAAACTCGTGGCCTCAAGCACCTGGGTCACCCACTGCGTGAAGTCTGACAAGCTCAAACGCAAACTGACCCACAAGGCCTGCGGGTCGGGCGTGAGGCCTTGCTTGAGGTGCAAGGCCTCGAGCATGACCTGCCCTGCGGTGTCTTGGGCCAACACCGCACCCTGGCCGGTGCTGCTCAAGGTCGCTTGCAATGCGCTGATCCACGCGGCCAAGGGCCGGCTGGCTTGCAGGGCTTCACGCCAAGCTTGCACGGTTTGCCACAGGCTTTGCACGTCGGTGTCGTCGCTGAATTGGGCGTGTGTAGGCCAGTGTTTGAGGCCCTTGCGACGCAACGCGTGCTCGAGCATTTGCAAGGCCTTGGGTGGGAGCTCAGGGAGCAGCTTGAGCCAGGTCAGCACCTTGTCCGAAGAAGCCTGCCAGGCACAAGCCCGCAAGGCAGCCATGACATGCGCGCCGGCCTGGCTGGTCGAGAGTTTCCAGCCCTGCTCGTCGCGGATGCTCACGCCAAGCTGCTCCAAATCAGCACGCACCCGGCGTATCAGCGCGCGGTCGGTGGCCACCAAGGCCACTGGCGCACATCCCTCGTTGATGCGCTGCACCGTCAAGGCCGCGGCCTGCAGCGCTTCGTCGTGCACGTCGCGCGCCTCATGGCCCAGGCGTGCATGGCTTAGGGGTTCGGTCAGCGGGCTGGCCACCATGGGCAAAACGCGGGTGCGCTCACCCCAGTGCGCCTGCAAAGCTGGCCACAAAGGTTCTTGCTGGAAGCCCTGGAGCATGAGGAGCAGGTCAACGCCTGCTTGGGCACGGCTGCTGAACAACACATCGCTGGCGTAGGCTGAGTGCGCTGCCCACGTCACGGCCACCTGGGCCAAGGCTGATTCAAGGGCCAAAGCTTGCAGCTCAAGACCCAAGCGCGCGCCCAACAAAGCCTGCGTCATCCAAGCGGGGCGGTCTTGCGGGTGGCGGGCAGCGGCCAGCCCGCCCAACTCATGGGCCATCTCCACCAAGGGCAGGGCCAGCTGCTCGGCTTGGGTGGCCCAACGGGCGGTCTTCAACATGGCCCGCGCGGTGAGCAAATCCAGACCCGTGTCAAATTGCAGATCGGTTGGCGCAATGGCGCTGCCGCCCAGGGTACGGCTCCAGTTGGCCGTGGTTTCAAAACGTGGGGCAAAACCCTGAGGACAGGCGCGCGCCCACTGCCGCGCCGCCATGGGCATGAGCTGGGCGTAAGGCAACAAGACCACGGTTCGGGCCGGGTGCGCACCGGCTGCAAGCATCTCGGCGCGAATGCGCGCCACCCAACCTTGCCCTGGGTCTTGCCAGGCCTGCAAGGCGGGGTGATCGGTGGTGGCTATTTCATTCATAGCCGAAGGCATGCTCTGGGTCGAGGCAAAATGGCTTGCTTTCTGTCACAATGCCGCAACTTTAGCTGCATTGCACCATCACATAGGAGCCCATCATGGCGAGCGATCTCATCAAACATGTTTCCGATGCTACCTTTGAAGCCGACGTGCTCAAGGCCCCCGGCGCAGTGCTTGTGGACTATTGGGCTGAGTGGTGCGGCCCTTGCAAGATGATCGCCCCTGTTTTGGATGACATCTCCGCCACCTATCAAGGCAAACTGCAAGTGGCCAAGATGAACGTGGACGAGAACCGCGACATCCCCGCCAAATTTGGCATTCGCGGTATTCCCACGCTGATGATTTTCAAAGACGGCCAACTGGCGGCCACCAAAGTTGGCGCCATGAGCAAGGCCCAGCTCACCGCCTTCATTGACGAACAACTGGTCTAAATCCAAGTCAGCCTAGCAACAGGCTGACTTATCTCAAGATCACCCTTGTCCGGCGCAAGGGTTTTTCCTGTCATAATGCAAGTGCTCTCAACGACAACCGTTGCTTGAGCCGGCCAGTCAGGCCTCTTCTAGGCTGACTCCCCTCCCCCCAGAATTTTTTCTCCAGCCCAGGACGGGCCCACATCCATGCACTTAAACGAACTCAAGGCACTGCACGTGTCCGAAGTCCTCAAGCAGGCCGAAGAGCTTGAGATCGAAAACACCGGCCGCATGCGCAAGCAAGAGCTGATGTTTGCCATCATCAAGAAGCGCGCCAAAGCCGGCGAACAGGTGTTTGCCGACGGCGTGCTGGAAATCTTGCCCGATGGCTTTGGTTTCCTGCGCAGCCCCGACTCGAGCTACACCGCCAGCCCCGACGACATCTACATCAGCCCCAGCCAGGTGCGGCGCTTCAACCTGCACACCGGCGACATGATCGAAGGTGAGGTGCGCACGCCCAAAGACGGCGAGCGTTATTTTGCGCTGAACAAGCTCGAGAAGGTCAACGGCGGTCAGCCCGAAGACAACAAACACAAAGTGATGTTCGAGAACCTCACGCCCCTATTCCCCAAAGAGCAGATGCGTCTGGAGCGCGACATCAAAGGTGAAGAGAACATCACCGGCCGCATCATCGACATCATCGCCCCCATCGGCAAAGGCCAGCGCGCCTTGCTGGTGGCCCCGCCCAAGAGCGGTAAGACGATGATGATGCAGCACATCGCGCACGCCATTTCAGCCAACTACCCCAACAGCCACATGATGGTGTTGTTGGTGGATGAGCGTCCTGAAGAGGTGACCGAGATGCAACGCACCGTCAAGGGCGAGGTGATTGCTTCGACCTTCGACGAGCCAGCGGCCCGTCACGTGCACGTGGCCGAGATGGTGATCGAGCGCGCCAAGCGTTTGGTCGAACTCAAAAAAGACGTGGTGATCTTGCTGGACTCCATCACCCGTTTGGCCCGCGCTTACAACAACGTGGTGCCTTCATCTGGCAAGGTGCTCACCGGTGGTGTGGACGCCAACGCCTTGCAACGTCCCAAGCGCTTTTTGGGTGCGGCGCGTAACGTGGAGGAAGGTGGTTCTTTGACCATCATCGCCACCGCGCTGGTCGACACCGGCAGCCGCATGGACGAGGTGATTTTTGAAGAGTTCAAAGGCACTGGCAACAGCGAGATTCACCTGGACCGCCGCTTGTATGAAAAGCGCGTGTTCCCCTCGATCCAGCTCAACCGCAGCGGCACCCGCCGCGAAGAGTTGCTGCTCTCGCCCGAGATCTTGCAAAAAACCCGCATCCTGCGCCAGTTCCTCTACAACATGGACGAAATTGAGGCCATGGAGATGGTGCTCAAGCAAATGCGCGCCACCAAGACCAACAGCGAGTTCTTCGACATGATGCGTCGGGGCGGGTAACTGTAGCCCCCACGCTCCACCGCTGCGCGGGTCGCTGCCCCCGAGGGGGCCCATCGCGCCTTGGGGCGGCCCGGCGGCGCTCTGGCTTGGGCTATAATCTATGTTTTTCGCGGTAAGTACCAAGGGATAGGCCCGGGCGGCTGTCGCAACTGATGGAGTTAGAGATGAAAGACGGCATTCACCCCAATTACCGCGACGTTTGCTTCCAGGACATGTCCAATGGTTTCAAATTCGTGACACGTTCTTGCGCCAACACCAAGGAAATGATCAAGATGGAAGACGGCCGCGAACTGCCCCTCTTCAAGCTTGACACCACCAGCGAGTCGCACCCCTTCTACACGGGCACACAAAAATCCGTGGACAACATGGGCGGCCGTGTGGAGCGCTTCCGCAACCGCTTCGGCAAAACAGCTGCCAAGTAAATCTAGGTCAGCCAAACAACTGGGCAGCCCGGGCGACCGAGCTGCCCTTTTGCTTTGTGTCGGCCCCTCTCGCCCAGCTGCACCATCAACCCTGTAAGCTCACGTTGTGAACCGTCCCAGCCCCGCCATCGTTGCCCAAAGCGCCGTGCGTCGCCTGCCCAGAGCAGCCTTGTTGCTGTTTTGTTTGGCCTATGTGCTGCCCGGCTTCTTTGGGCGAGCACCCTGGCGGGTAGAAGACATCACGGCCTTTGGTTTCATGCGCGAGCTGGCCATGGGTCGCACCGATTGGCTCATGCCTCGGCTGTATGGACAGGCCCCGGAGTTCGACGCACTGTTGCCTTACTGGCTGGGCGCGGGCATGCTTCAAGTGCTGCCCGCTTGGGTGCCTGCTGATCTGGCCACCCGACTGCCCTTCATCGCCTTACTGACCCTGACCTTGGCTGCAGTTTGGCAAGGCACCTATTACCTGGCACGCAGCCCTCAAGCCCAACCTGTGGCTTTTGCCTTTGGTGGCGAGGCCAAGCCCACCGATTACGCGCGCGCCATGGCCGATGGCGCTTTGCTCGCCTTGATGGCCAGCTTGGGGCTGGCCCAGCTCTCGCACGAGACCACCCCCGCGCTGACGCAGCTGGGCTGCGCGGCCCTGACGTATTTTGCGGTGGCTGCCCTGCCCTATCGCCGCGTGGCACCCTGGCTGGCACTGGCCGTGGGCTTGCCGGGCCTGGCCTTAAGCGGCGCGCCCACCACGGCGGTGTTGCTCGGCGCGGGTGCCTTGGCCCTGCACCACCTCAACCGGCCGCAAGACCACCCACACACGCCCTACCCGCCACGCTTTGACAACCACACAGCACACCGACAAACCAGCGCTTTTCTCGCTGGCTTGTTGCTCTTGGTGCTGGTGCTGATCGTGGTGTTGGGGCTTTGGCGCTGGCGCCTGCACACGCCGGCTTTCAACGGCGCGTCGTGGCAGAGTTTGTTCACGCTCTTGGTGTGGTTCACCTGGCCCGCCTGGCCCCTGGCTGCTCTGACGCTGTGGCGCTGGCGGCGTCAACTTCTGCGCTTGCGTGACCCGCAAGACGGCCTGGTGGCCAGTCGCCATTTGGCGTGGCCTTTGTGGTTTGTGGTGGTGACCTTGACCGGCACCTTGTTCACCAGCGCTGGCGACCGCGCGCTGCTGCTGGCACTGCCTGCCTTGGCGACGCTGGCCGCCTTTGCCCTGCCCACACTTGAGCGCAGCCTGGCAGCCCTGATCGACTGGTTCACCCTGCTGTTTTTCTCGGGCTGTGCCTTTGTGATTTGGGTGGTGTGGTTAGCCATGCAAACGGGGGTGCCCGAACAGCCTGCTGCCAATGTGCAAAGGCTGGCCCCTGGCTTTGAGCCCCATTTTGAGATGCTGCCCTTTGTGCTGGCCGTCATCGCCACCCTGGCCTGGGCCTGGTTGGTGCGCTGGCGGGTAGGCCGACACCGCGCGGCCATTTGGAAAAGCTTGGTGTTGCCCTCGGGCGGAGCGGCCCTGTGCTGGCTGCTGCTGACCACCTTGTGGATGCCTTTGCTCAACCACGCCCGCAGCTACGAGCCTTTGGTGCGCCAGGTTCAAGCCATCACGGGCAACAGCCCATGCGTGCAAAGCTGGGGCTTGCAACGCGGCCTGATGACCGCTTTTGATTTCCATGCAGGACGCCAGCTGGCCATCGCACCAGTGGCCACCGCTTGCGAATGGCTGCTGGTTGACAAAGATCAAGCAGGGAGTTTGGCAGGCAATATGGACATGTCAGCCTGGGTGCTGCACAGTGCTTTAGGACACCCACGACCCGGCGAGGAAGACCTGCTGATTTACCGCCGCTTGCTCCCCGCGCATGACTGAATTCAAAACCATCACTCGGCATGCCGCCTCGGTGCTGGCCGGGCAGCTCGCCACCATGGCCTTTGGTGTGACCGACACCATCGTGGCGGGACAGTTCGCCGAGGCCTCCCTGGCTGCGCTGTCGGTGGCATCAGCCATCTACATGAGCGTGTTTGTGGGCCTCATGGGCGTGCTCCAAGCCCTGCTGCCTTTGTGGGCCGAGCTGCATGGCGCGAAAAAATCGCACCAAGTGGGCTACTCGTTTCGGCAAGCCCTGTACCTGTGCACCTTGCTGATTGCACTGGGCATGGTGGTGCTGCTGTTCCCGGGTGGTTTGCTCAATTGGGGCAAGGTGCCTGATGCACTGCGCGCTGACATCACCACTTACTTGGGCGTGCTGGCCCTGGCCCTGCCCCCGGCCTTGTTGTTTCGGCTCTACAGCACGCTCAACCAGAGCCTGGGCAAACCGCTCTTGGTCACGTGGCTGCAAATTGGCTCACTGGGCCTGAAAATTCCACTCTCTATTTGGCTGACCTTTGGTGGTGCGGGTGTGCCACCCATGGGGGTGGTGGGTTGTGCCGTCGCCACCTTGCTGGTGAACTACACCATGCTGATCCTGGCCACTTACCTGCTGCGCACGCGCGCGCTTTATCGCCCGCTGCAATTGTGGGCACGCATGGAAAAACCCGACTGGCGAACCCTGGGGGAATTCACCCGCATGGGCGTTCCCGGCGGCTTGGCGGTGCTGGTGGAAGTCACCTCGTTCACGCTGATGGCCTTGTTCATCGCACGCCAAGGCACAGCCGCAGCAGCCAGCCACCAAATCGCCGCCAACATCGCCACCGTGCTCTACATGATGCCTTTGGCGCTGGGGATCGCCACCAGTGCGCGCACCAGTTTCTGGCTGGGTGCTGGGCAAGCGGCGCGCGCGCGTCAGGCGGTGGGCTTGGGTTTTCGCATGGCCATGGTGGCCAGCGTGGTGCTGGCCTTGAGCTTGTGGTTTTTACGCGCACCGCTGGCCGGTCTGTACGCGAAAAGTCCCGAAGTGGTGAGCATGGCCGTGAGCCTGCTGGGTTGGATTGCCCTCTACCACCTGTTTGACGCGATGCAGGCCGTGGGCGTGTTTTTGCTGCGGTGTTTTCGCATCACCGTGGTGCCCATGCTGATTTACGGCGTGTTTTTATGGGGCGTGGGCTTGTACGGCGGCTACCTCTTGGCCTATGAAGGCATCGGCAGTTGGCCAGCCATGAACCACCCAGCGGCTTTTTGGATCGCGGGCATTGCCTCGGTGATCTTCACCTCGGTGATTTTTTGGGTGATGATTTGGCAGCTGCTTAAGCGAGACACCCGGCCTTGAGCATCAAGCCTGGATAGCCTGCACCCGGTTGGCCGGAAACACCAGCGTGAAGCACGAGCCTTTGCCCAACTGGCTCTCAATGCGCAACTCGCCGCCATGGCGCTGCATGACATGTTTGACGATGGCCAAACCAAGCCCAGTGCCACCGGTCTCGCGTGAGCGGCTGCGGTCCACGCGGTAGAAGCGCTCGGTCAAACGTGGCAGGTGCTCAGGCGCAATGCCCATGCCCGAGTCACTCACCGCGATGGTCAAGCGGCCATCGGCCAGCAGCTGCGCACACAAATCCACACGTGCACCAGCCGGGGTGTAACGCACCGCGTTGTGGGTGAGGTTGGTCAGCGCGCTGAGCATTTCGGTCATGGAACCGGCCACCGACACAGCAGGCGCTGGGGCAAACGCCAGCTGGTGCGCCGAGCCCGTCAAGCCAGCCAAATGCTCAGACAACACCGTCGCGTCTTGCTTGACCTTTTTGAGCAGGTCTTCAAGGGAACACCAGGCATACGGGCTGGGCATGGGGCTGCCCTCAAGCTTGGAGAGCACCAGCAGGTCATTGACCAAACTTTGCATGCGGTCAGCCTGCTGGCCCATCAAGTCCAGGTAACGGCTTTGCTCGGTTTGGCTCAAGGGGAGCGACTGCATGGTTTCAATGAAACCCGCCATGACGGTCAAGGGCGTGCGTATCTCGTGCGACACATTGGCGACAAAATCGCGCCGCATGGCCTCGGCCTGCTCCACGGCTGTGACATCACGCGAGAGCAAGAGCTGGCGCCCCCTGCCATAGGGGTAGACCTGCACCGAGAGTCGCACGGGCCGTGTGGGTGTGCTGGCGCGTCCCATGACCACGATGTCACCGGTGAAATCGGCCACATGGAAATACCTGCTGACCTCAGGGTCGCGCGCGAGGTTGACAAAAAACTGTTGCAAATCGCGCTGAATGTCCAAGCCGAAGTGCTGGGCCGACATTTGGTTGAACCACTCAATGCGGCCCTCTTTGTCGAGCAAGATCACCCCGGTGGGTGAGGCTTGTATCGCGCCTAAAAAATCGTCGAGTCGCTGGTCACTCTCGCGCAGACCAGTTTGCAGGTTGCGTAAACGGCGGCGGGTTCGGTCAGCGATTTCGCCCCACAAGCCTGCATTGAGTGCAGGCGGCTCCAGGCTGCCAGACTTGAGCCAATCCAAATACGCAAACAGGCGCCAGCTGTCCAGCGCAAACCACAGCAAACCACCCACCAAGCCGCCCAGCGCCACGCTGCTGAGGGTTTGCAAATCGTTAACCGCCCAGCGGTTGAACTCTACACCAAGCACCGCGCCCACCACAGCGCCTGCGAACAAAAAGAAAATCAGCGTCAGGAGTCGCCAGGTCATGCGTGTGGGTGTGGGGTCGCTTTAAAAACTCTCAGGATTGTGCCGCATTGAACGCGGCATGTTGCGCTGCAAAGCGGTAACCAGCACCACGCACAGTCTCCACCATGACACCGGCCTCACCCAGGGCTTCACGCAAACGCTTGACGTGCACATCCACCGTGCGCTCTTCAATGTACACATGGTCGCCCCACACCTTGTCGAGCAACTGACCGCGCGAATGCACACGCTCGGCGTGCGACATCAAAAACTGCAGCAGCTTGAACTCGGTTGGGCCGAGCTTGAGCGGCTTGTCTTGGAACGACACACGGTAGGTGGCCATGTCCAGCGACAGGGGGCCGGCTTGCAGCACTTTTTCTTCGGTCTGTGGTGCGCGCCGGCGCAACACGGCGCGAATGCGGGCCAGCAACTCTTTGGTGGAAAAAGGCTTGGCGATGTAGTCGTCAGCGCCAGCATCCAAGCCCTGCACGCGGTCGGCTTCTTCGCTGCGTGCTGTCAACATGATGATGGGAATGTCTTTGGAGCGCGGGTGAGCGCGCCAACGCTTGGCCAGCACCATGCCACTGTCACCGGGAAGCATCCAGTCCAGCAAGATCAAATCAGGTACGGCATCGTCGATTTCGCATTGCGCGGTGATACCGTCCATCGCCCACACAGGCCGAAACCCGCTGTGGCGCAAATTGACCGAGATGAGTTCGGCAATGGCCGGCTCATCTTCCACCAACAAAACCGTGGGCGTTTTCATTTGAGCACGGACTCAATGCTCTCGATCGGGGTGTGGCGCACGTCCGCACCCTTGACGATGTAGATGATGAGCTCAGCGATGTTTTTCGCATGGTCGCCCACACGCTCAATGGCTTTGGCCAAGAACAACAAATCGAGGCTGGCCGAGATGGTGCGTGGGTCTTCCATCATGTAGGTGATGAGGATGCGCACAAAGCCTTCAAACTCTTTGTCGATGAGGTCGTCCTCTTTGAGGATGGAAAACGCGGCATCGGTGTCCAGGCGTGCAAAAGCATCCAGGGCCTTGCGCAACAGGCCCGAGGCAAGGTCTGCGGCCACGCGCAGTTCAGCGCAGGGCAAGGCGCGGGTGTTGCCGTCTTTGATGATGGCCAACACCATGCGGGCAATCTTCACGGCTTCGTCACCGGCACGCTCCAGATTGGCGGTGGATTTAGAAATCGCAATGAGCAAGCGCAAATCGCGCGCAGTGGGTTGGCGACGCGCGATGATGGAGGACAGGTCGCGGTCAATCTCGACCTCCATGACGTTGACGCTGGGTTCAATGCCCACCACTTGGTTGGCCGTGTCCACATCAAAGCTCGACAGCGCCAAGATGGCCTTGTTCAATTGGGATTCAACCAAGCCGCCAAGTTCCATCACACGGGTGGAAACCGAGGTAAGTTCAGCGTCGAATTGGGTGGACAGGTGTTTGTCTGACATGGCGTGCTCCTTAGCCGAAACGGCCGGTGATGTAGTCTTCAGTTTCTTTGCGGTTGGGCTTGAAGAACATTTGTTCTGTGGTGCCGAACTCAACCAAATCGCCCAGGTACATGTAGGCGGTGTGGTCGCTGCAGCGGGCGGCTTGTTGCATGTTGTGGGTCACGATGACGACGGTGTAATCGTTCTTAAGCTCGGTGATGAGCTCTTCAACCTTGCCGGTTGAAATCGGGTCCAGCGCAGAGCAGGGTTCGTCCAGCAACAGCACTTCGGGCTTGATGGCCACGCCACGCGCGATGCACAGGCGTTGTTGCTGACCGCCTGACAGGCTAGAGCCGCTTTGTTTGAGCTTGTCTTTGACCTCGTTCCACAAGGCAGCTTTGCGCAAGGCCCACTCCACGCGCTCTTCCATGTCGGTGGAGCTGAGCTTTTCAAACAACTTGATGCCAAAGGCAATGTTGTCGTAGATGGACATAGGGAAAGGTGTGGGCTTTTGAAACACCATGCCAACCTTGGCGCGCAAAAGCGCCACGTCTTGGGTGCTGGTGAGCAAGTTCTCACCATCGAGCATGACCTCACCCTCGGCGCGCTGCTCGGGGTAGAGCTCGTACATGCGGTTGAAGACACGCAAGAGCGTGGACTTGCCGCAGCCCGAAGGACCGATGAAGGCGGTAACTTTGCGCTCAGGAATCTCCAGGTTGATGCCCTTGAGCGCGTGAAATTTGCCGTAATAGAAGTTCAGGTTACGAACTGAAATCTTGGCTTTGGTTGCTGTGTTGGTCATGACAAACTTTGTAGACGGGCGATGCGGACAAGCAGGCTTATTTCTCAGGGCGTGTGATGACACGCGCCAAGATGTTCAAACCCAAAACAGTCAAGGTGATGAGCAGCACGCCTGCCCAAGCCAACTCTTGCCAGTTTTGATAGGGGCTCATGGCGAATTTGAAAATCGTCACCGGCAAGCTGGCCATGGGGTCAGCCAGGTTGGAGGTCCAGAACTGGTTGCTCAAGGCTGTGAACAGCAAAGGCGCTGTTTCACCCGAGATGCGGGCCACAGCCAACAAGATACCCGTAACCACACCAGCACGCGCTGCTTTGAGGGTGATGCGGGTGATCACCATCCACTTGGGTGTGCCCAAGGCATAGGCTGCCTCACGCAAGCCTGCGGGTATGAGCTGCAACATGTTCTCGGTGGTGCGGATGACCACAGGAATCACGATCAAAGCCAAGGCCATGACACCGGCCCAGCCTGAGAAAGACTTGAAGCGGGTCACCACCACCGCGTACACAAACAAACCAATCACGATGGATGGTGCCGACAACAAGATGTCGTTGACAAAACGCGTGACATTCGAGAGCCAGCCTTTGGGGTCGTACTCAGCGAGGTAAATACCAGCCAAAATCCCAATGGGCGTGCCCACACAGGTGGCCAGCATCACCATCAAGAAAGAGCCGTAAATGGCATTGGACAAACCGCCCTCTTCATTGGGGGGCGGGGTGATTTGGGTCAGCGTGGCCAAGGCCAAACCGTTGAAGCCCAGGCGGAAAGTTTCGATCAAGATCCAAAACAACCACACCAAACCAAACGCCATGGCCGCCATGGACAAGGTCAAGGCCACGATGTTGATGTGTTTGCGGCGCTTGTAAAGCACCAGGCGCTGTCGGTCCATGTCGTTCATGAGCGCTCCCCTTCACGTTTTTTGAGTTGCGAGAGCAGCAACTTGGACAAGGACAGCACCACAAAGGTGATGAAGAACAACACCAGGCCCAAATAAATCAAAGAGGCTTGGTGCAAGCCAGCACCGGCTTCTGCAAACTCGTTGGCCAAGGCTGAGGTGATGCTGTTGGCCGCCTGAAACACACTCAGTGAATCGAGCTGGTTCATGTTGCCAATCACAAAGGTCACGGCCATGGTCTCGCCTAAAGCGCGGCCCAGACCCAGCATGATGCCGCCCACTACACCCGCTTTGGTGTAGGGCAACACCACCTTGTAAACCACCTCCCAGGTGGTCGAGCCCAACCCATAAGCAGACTCTTTGAGCAAGGGTGGCGTGACCTCAAACACATCACGCATCACCGAAGCAATGAAGGGAATGATCATGATGGCCAAAATGATGCCGGCCGACAAAATACCAATGCCCACCGGGGGCCCTGACACCAGCGCCCCAAGGTAAGGCACCTTGCCAAACAGCTGTTGCAAAGGGGTTTGCACATAGGTCGCCAAAATGGGACCAAACACCAACAAACCCCACATGCCATACACAATCGACGGCACCGCGGCCAACAACTCAATGGCCGTGCCCAGCGGGCGCTTGAGCCAGGCTGGCGACATTTCTGTGAGAAAAAGCGCAATGCCAAAACTCACGGGCACAGCAATCAGCAACGCAATGAAGGACGTGGCCAAGGTGCCATAAATCATCACCAGGCCGCCAAAATCCTCCTGCACCGGATCCCACACGCTGCGAACCAAAAAGCTCAAGCCGTATTTTTCAATCGATGGCCAGGCACCCACAATCAAAGACAGCAGGATGGCAACAAGGAGCAGCAGGGTGAGCCACGCAGCCCCCTTGGCTGCGGCGGCAAACAAGCCGTCGAGCAAGGGGCCGCTGCGGGCCGATTTAGGAGAGGTATTGGCGACCATAGGAATGATTATTTGAAGGCAACAGGCTTGCCAGCCGCGTCTTTGATCTCAGACCAAGACTTTTCGATGGCAAGCTTGACATTCTCAGGCATGGGCACGTAGTCGAGGTCATCGGCGGTCTTGTCGCCGTTTTTATAAGCCCAAGAGAAAAACTTCAAAGAGGCTGTAGCGTTCGCTGGCTTGTCTTGCACTTTGTGCATGATGATGAAGGTCGCACCAGTCATGGGCCAGGCGTCTTTGCCGTTTTGATCGGTCAAGATTTGGTAGAAGCTCTTGATCCAATCGGCGTTGGCCGCAGCGGCTTTGAACGCGGTGTCGTCAGGCGCCACAAAGTTACCGGCCTTGTTTTGCATCAGGGCGTAATTGAGCTTGTTTTGCTTCACATAGGCATACTCGACATAGCCAATCGAGTTGGGAAGGCGGCCCACAAATGCGGCCACACCTTCATTGCCTTTGCCACCTGCACCGGTGGGCCAGTTCACAGCAGTGCCCTCACCCACTTTGTCTTTCCACTCTGCATTGACCTTGCTGAGGTAGTTGGTGAAGATGAAAGAGGTACCCGAACCATCGGCACGACGCACCACGCTGATGGCCGCATCAGGCAGGTTCAGATTGGGGTTCAGGGCCTTGATGGCTGCGTCGGTCCATTGGGTGACCTTGCCCAGGTAAATGTCGCCCAACACCTTGCCAGTGAGCTTGAGTTGGCCAGGCTGAATGCCTGCGATGTTGATGATGGGCACCACACCACCGATCACGGTGGGAAACTGAACCTGGCCTTTTTTGCTCAGGTCTTCGTCTTTCAGAGGCATGTCGGAGGCACCAAAATCCACGGTTTTGGCATCAATCTGACGAATGCCAGCACCCGAACCCACCGACTGGTAGTTGATTTTGACGCCTGTCGATTTGTTGTAGTCCGAAGCCCATTTGGCATACAAAGGGGCAGGGAAAGTCGCACCAGCACCTGTCACGTCTTGGGCCATGGCGGTGGTGGCGGTCATGCTCACGGTGGCCATCAGGGCCAGTACCGCGCGTCGTGTGAAGCTGTTCATGTCTAACCTTTTGGGTTGTTGAAAGAGAAGCCAACTTTAAGAAAGATTTGTGTCAATTAAATGACAAAATCCAAAACCCTGGTTGAAACAGCATGGCGTCATGGTTTTGACATCAAATAGCCATACATTGTTCACATCCAGCCACCTCACTGCGACAAGCACTGCTCCAAAATTCACCATGCAAAACGGCACCCGACTCGCCGCAGTCGACCTTGGCTCCAACAGTTTCCGGCTTGAAATTGGTGTTTTAGACCATGGCCTGATCCACCCCACCGACTACCTCAAAGAAACCGTTCGCCAGGGCAGTGGCCTGGACGAGCAGCGCAACCTCAGTGAAGACGCCATGCAACGCGGCTGGGAATGCCTGGCCCGGTTTGGCGAGCGCCTCAGGGGCTTCCAAAAAAAGCAGGTTCGCGCGGTGGCCACCCAAACCTTGCGCGAGGCTAAAAACCGTGATGTTTTCCTAGCCCGGGCTCAAACCCTGTTGGGTTTTCCCATCGAGGTGATTGCGGGCCCTGAAGAAGCCCGCTTGATTTACCAAGGCGTGTGCCGCAACCTGCCGCAAAACCAAGAGCGCCGCCTGGTGATCGACATTGGTGGGCGTTCCACCGAGTTGATTCTGGGCCAAGGCTTTGAAACCCAGGCCTTGGCCTCGTACCGGGTGGGCAGCGTGGCATGGTCGATGCGGTATTTTCCGCATGGTCAGTTCAGCACCCAGGCTTTTGCCATGGCTGAAATTGCGGCCAGAGCGGTGCTTGATGAGGCCTTGCAGATGTACCCGCGCGACGCTTGGGATGTGGCCTATGGGGCGTCTGGCACCATCGGGGCGGTGGGTGATGTCTTGGCAGCAGCACAGCGGCAAACTGGCGTGGTAAGCCGCAAAGACCTGGATTGGCTGCAAGACAAACTGCTCAAAGCGCAACATGTGGACCGTCTTCGTCTGGAGGGCGTCAAAGAGGACCGGCGCGCCGTCATCGGCGGGGGCTTGAGCGTGCTGCGTGCGGTGTTTGATTTGCTCAAGATCGACGACATGCACATCGCCCAAGGCGCTTTGCGGCACGGTGCCCTCTACGACCTGCTTGACCGCGAACACCTGCACACCGACCTGCGCGCGCGCAGCGTGGAGCGGCTGGCCAGAAATTTTCACATTGACGCCAAGCAAGCGCAGCGGGTACGCGACGTGGCACTGGGCTTTTTGCAACAGGCCATGCCTGAGCTCGAGCCTGACGCACAAGAGTTGCGAGAGTTGCAGTGGGCTGCACAGCTGCATGAAATCGGCAACGTCATCTCCCACAGCGACGCCCACAAACACGGGGCCTACATCATCGACAACGCCGACGCCACAGGCTTCACCATGGATGAGCTGCACCGCTTGAGCCAACTGGTGCTGGGGCACAAAGGCAAACTCAAAAAGTTGGATGTGGACACGCGTCAAACCTCGTTCACCGCGCAGCTCATGGCGCTGCGCTTGGCCATCATTTTTTGCCACAGCCGACTGGACCCGCAGATGGTCGGTGTCAGCCTGCGCTTTCATGCCAACAAAGGGCTGTACCAACTTCAACTGCCCCAAGGCTGGGACAACACGTTCCCGCAATCGCGTCACTTGCTCAACGAAGAAGGCACGGCTTGGCTCAAAACAGGTTGGAACCTGAGCTTGCAGGTGCAAAGCAACTGAGCCATGGCTTGACCCAGATTAAAAACGGTATAAACTGTTTACCTCGTTTCACCTACCTGAGGAGGTCACATGGTCGCCAGCAAGAAAACCGACGCCACAACAAACGCAAAACCCAAGGCAGTCACAGCGACTAAAACGGTGGTTAAAGCTGCGGTGAAGGCCCCGGCCAAGTCAAGCACCCAGGTCGTTGCTAAAACGGCAGCTCAAAAGACAGCTAGAACACCCGCAAAAAAAGCAGTGAAGACTGCATCGAAACCAGCGGTCAAAACCGTCACACAAGCACCGGCAACAACCGCACGTCAAACCAGCGCTAAAACTGCGGCGTCTGTCGCGACAAAAGAATCACCCGCCAAAATCAAAAAACCAAAGTTGGTGCGTGACAGCTTCACCATGCCCAAACCTGAGTACGCCGTGATCGACGAGCTCAAGCAACGCGCGGCCAAACTAGGGCACCCCGTCAAAAAGAGCGAGTTGCTGCGCGCAGCCATCAAGGTTTTGGCCGCCCTGCCCGATGCTGGCTTTATTGCGGCCATGGCTGCTGTGCCCCCGATCAAAACCGGTCGACCCAGCAAGGCTTGATCTCACACAAAGTCGGGGGATTGCACCGTGATCACCACGGTGCCACTTTTGCCCTCTTGCTGGCGGTGTCGTAGCCACCACACTGCCCCTTTTTTGAAGGCGAAGTCGGCTTCTTTCAGGTCAAGCAACTGGCTCAGGGCTTGGCCCAGTGTGGGCTGGTGACCGACCACCACCACCGTGCCTTTGCCCAGCGGCCAGTTGGCCCGGGTGAGCAAGGCCTGAGCACTTTGGTCGGGTGCCAGGTCCTCACACACCTTGAACTTGCGACCCAGCGCACGGGCCGTTTGCAAGGTTCGCTGCGCAGGGCTCACCAAAATACGCGCCGTGCTGGGCAGCTGGCGGTCGAGCCACTGCCCCATGCGCGCAGCTTGCTTCTCGCCCTGGGTGGTCAGATAACGCTCCAAATCGTCCATGCCATGCGCGGCCTCATGGGCCTGGGCATGTCGCCACAAAATCAAATCCACAGCAAGCTCACTTAGGTTTATTGGCGTCTTTGGCTGCGTAACGCTTCATCAAGGTGGCTTGCGCACTGATTGCGTTTTTGCGGTTAAAGCCACTCACCCGGGTGTATTGCCCGTTGGGCTGCAGCTCCCAGGCATTGGTCTGGTCTTGCAAATACACGTCCAGACACTCTTGCAGCACACGTTGGCGCAGCACCGGGTCGGTCACTGGCCAAGCCAGTTCCACGCGGCGCATCATGTTGCGGTTCATCCAGTCGGCGCTGCTCAGGTAGAGGCTCTGGGTGTCATTGGCCTGAAAGTAAAACACCCGCGAGTGCTCAAGAAAACGCCCCACCACCGAACGCACACGGATGTTCTCGGTGTAGCCTGGCACCTGGGCGGGCAGCATGCACGCGCCACGCACAATCAGGTCGATCTTCACGCCTGCACGGCCAGCGTCGATCAGGGCGTGGATCAGCGGTTCGTCGGTCAGCGCGTTCATCTTGGCCACCAAGCGCGTGCTTTGTCCGGCCTTGGAAGCTTCGCCCAGGGCTTGGATTTTCTCCATCAACTTACGGTGCAGTTGCAAAGGTGCCAACAACAAGCGGTTGAGCCTGGGCAAGCGGTTTTGGCCGGTGAGATGCACAAAGACATGGTCCACATCGGCGGTGAGTTGGCGGTCAGCTGTGAGGTGGCTGATGTCGGTGTACAGGCGCGCAGTGCCAGGGTTGTAGTTGCCCGTGGAGAGATGCGCGTAACGCACGATCTTGCCGGCTTCGCGCCGGGTGATGAGCATCATTTTTGCGTGGGTTTTCAAACCCACCACGCCGTACAGCACCTGGGCACCAATCGACTCGAGCATTTCTGCCCAGTTGATGTTGGCCTCTTCATCAAACCGCGCCTTGAGCTCGAGCACAACGGTCACTTCTTTGCCACGACGCACCGCCTCACGCAACAGATCCATCAGCACCGAATTGGCGCCGGTGCGGTAAACGGTTTGCTTGATGGCCAACACATGGGGGTCGTTGACGGCTTCGCGCAGAAAATCCAGCACACCCTCAAAACTCTCGTAAGGCTGGTGAATCAGCACATCGCTTTGCTTGAGGCGATCAAAAATCGAGGCCCCTTCTTGCAGCTGATGGGGGTAGCTGGCTTGGTAAGGCTCAAAGCGCAAACCAGGCAAGTCGACCAAATCCACCATTTGGCTCATGCGCACCAAGTTCACCGGGCCATGCACCCGAAACACCGCCTCGGCTGGCAGCTCAAACTGGGCCTCAAGAAACGCACTTAAAAACGCTGAGCAGCCCGAGGACACCTCCAAGCGCACCGCCTCGCCGTAGTGGCGATGCTGCAAGCCTTGGCGCAGGGCGGTGCGCAGGTTTTTCACATCTTCTTCGTCCACGGCCAAATCGGAGTGCCGCGTGACGCGAAACTGTGAAAACTCGGTGACCTCGCGACCCGGAAACAGGTCTTGCAAATGCGCGCGGATCACGCTGGATATGGACACAAACAGTTTTCGCTTGCCTGCCAACTTGGCAGGCAAAGGAATGATGCGCGGCAAGCTGCGCGGCACCTTGACAATGGCCACCTCGTTCTTGCGACCAAAGGCATCGTGACCGGTCAACCGCACAATGAAGTTCAAGGATTTGTTGGCCACTTGTGGGAAGGGGTGCGAGGGGTCCAAGCCCACAGGCACCAACAGGGGCTGCACCTCTTGCTCGAAATACTGCTGCACCCAGCGCCGCTGAGTGAGGTTGCGCTCCCCATGGGACAAGACACGCACGCCATGCTTGTCAAACGCGGGCATGAGCACGGTGTTGAAGAGCTCGTATTGGCGGCGAACCAGGTCTTGCGTGCTGGCCACCAGCGCATCAAACGTGGCAGGCGAAGGCAAGCCGCGCTGCATGGCGTGGCGGCGGGCCATGACATGGGGCTCAAACCTGACCTCAAAAAATTCATCGAGGTTGGATGAAACAATGGTGAGGTAACGCAGCCGCTCAAGCAAGGGCACATCCTCACGCCCGGCCCAATCCAGCACCCGCTCGTTGAACGCAAGGATGCTGTGGTCACGGTCGAGCAGCGCAAGTGGCTCTGGTGTGGTGACGGGTGTGAGCTTGTGTGGGGTGGCCATAGGGCTGTCGGTAAAACAATGAAATCATTTTTTCTGGTGTGTGTGACAGCTTCATGACAGCACCATGAAAGAACGCTTAGGCACCTAAAAAATGGCGTCTGTAACGCGCGGGTAAATCTTGGATGCGCATGAGCATGGGCAAGTCAGCGGTGTTGAAGTCTGGATCCCAGGCAGGTGCGCCCAGCACTTTGGCCCCCAGGCGCAAATACCCTTTGATGAGGGCGGGCGGCTCCACCTGGATGTGGTGCTCCAGCTGGTCGACAGGCAAGGGCAAACGTGGCCACACATGCAAATCAAAGGGCGCCAAGTGGGTGTCTTTGAGCTGGTGCCAAATGCTGGCTGCCACATCGCCACTGACCACACCGTTGTGCAGCATGGGAATGCTGGCGCAGCCCACCATGGTGTCGAGCTGGTTACGCACCATGAACTCAGCCAAGGCACCCCACAGGGCCATGATCACGCCGCCGTGGCGATGCTGCGGGTGCACGCAGCTGCGCCCCAACTCCACCATGCGCGAGCGCAAACCGCGTAAACGGGTCAGGTCAAACTCGAGGTCGCTGTAGGTGCTGCCTATGCGTTTGGCTTGTGCCGGTGTGAGCACACGGTAGGTACCGATGACTTGGTGAGAGGCAGCATCACGCACCAAGAGGTGTTCGCAAAAATCATCAAAGAGGTCGATGTCGTGCCCGGGCAACGAGGTGCTCAAGCGAGCCCCCATCTCGGTGGCGAACACCTCAAACCTCAAACGCTGGGCTTCACGAACTTCGTCTTGGTGCTGCGCCCAAGCCACCGTGATACCGCTTGTGGCCACAGTTTGACTTGCTGTATCCGGTCGATGAAGCAACCCCCGGTTAAAAACATGGGCATCCAAAGGCAAGGTGGGATTGGGCAGGTCTTTCATGCAGAACTCCTTAGGTTCAAGCCCGTGCAGGCTTCTTATGGCTATGTTGGTAAGCCACAAGTGTTGCGATGCGGCATGAAGAATTGATGACAAAAAAATGAAACTTTTGTCACACAAGATCGGGCACACCGATGCGCATCGCTACCTGGTTGGGTGTCATGAAAACTTCATGGTTTCTACATGGTTCTGACATGTGGGCACACCACACTCCATACGTTTTTTCAACCCTTGGAGTTCTTCATGACTTTTCAAACATCAACCTTGAGCCAAGCGCTCGTGATGGCCCTGGGCCTGGGCTGCGCTGCGATGGCAAACGCCCAAAGCACCATCAAAACCAACAGCAACTGGGAGTTTTATGGCCGCGCCCACATGTCGGTGGACCAGCTCAACGACGGCGCCAAATACAACCGCTTGAACCTGTCTAGCAATTCATCGCACCTGGGTTTCCGTGGCGACAAATCGTTTGGTGATTTCAAAGGCATTTGGCAAATTGAGCAGGAGATTTTGTTCAACAAAACTTCTGACACTGCTGTTTCTAGCGGTACACAAGATGACAAGAACCGCCTTGCCACCCGCGACACATTCGTTGGTCTCGAAGGCGGCTTCGGTAACGTCAAATTTGGTAAGTTCGACACGCCCTTCAAAGTAGCTCGCGGCCCAGCCAATTTGTTTGGCGACCAAGTGGGTGACATGCGCAACATCACCCGCGCGGGTGCCAAATTTGACGAGCGTCCTGACAACATCATCCAGTACCAGTCGCCCAGCATGAGTGGCTTGCGTTTGTCGCTGGCCTACGCACCCCATGAAGGTTCAACAGCTGTTACCGACGGCTCCAACGAAAAACAAACCACTGTGACCAGCATGTCTGTGACCTACAACGCTGGGGCGCTGAGTGCAGCTTTGGCTGGCGAAGGTTATGGCACTGATGCCAAAGACGGCAAGCGCGATGCCATGCGTTTGGCACTGGCCTACCAAGCCACTGGCGACTTCAAAGTGGTGGCTTTTTACCAAGAAGCCAACTACATGAAGTCGGGTACAGACGAGGGCAGCAAAGTCACCGGTGTGGGTGCTGAGTACAAATTGACACCCACCATGTTTGTGCGTGCACAAAGCTTCAACCGCAACGCCAACAAAGCCAACGCCAACAGCGTGATGAACACCGTGGGCTTGGAGCGCGTGCTGGACAAGCAACTGCGTGTGTATGTCAACTACGCCACGTTAGACAACCAAGCCAATGCGAAAATTGTGCCCTGGGCTGAAGGTCGTTCTGCCAACCAAGCCGGTACAAATGGCGCCGATGGCAATGGCCTGTCCGTGGGCCTGCGTTTCGACTTCTGATGAAGCACAGCGTGGCCCAGGCCACGCTTGAATTTTCTCCACAGGTGCACAACACCTTTCACAGCCGCTTTTCAGCGGCTTTTTTGATGCGCGTCAGGTCACAATAGCGGCATGGTGTCGATGCGTTGGTGTTTCTGGCTGGCTTGTGGGGCTGTGACGGTGCTGTCGTTGCTGCCAGTCACGCACTTGCCGCCTCAAGCTTTGGATGTGTGGGACAAGGCTCAACACGCTTTGGGTTTCGCGGTGCTGATGGTGTTGGGCCTGTTGGCTTACCCCGAGCAAAAACGCATCTTGCCGACGCACTGGGCACCACTGCGTTGGATGCCGCTCAACGGGATGGCTCTGGGCTTGATGGCCTTGGGTGTGGCCATTGAACTGGCTCAACACGCCAGCGGCTGGCGTTATGGCGAAGTCGCAGATGTGGTGGCCGATGCTGTGGGCATCGCTCTTGGAGCCGCCTTGGTTGCCAGGGTCATGCCCTGGTTCATACGCTGGTTCATACGCTCTTTAACGCCCTGGCCTGCACAGCTCAAGCGCAGCCAGCGGGGGCCAGCCGACCCCCGTTGAACCTCAAGCCTTGAGGGTATCGGCCAGCTTTTGTGCGCAGCGTTTGGCTTGTGCGGCGTCTTTGGCCTCGACCATCACACGCACCAAAGGCTCGGTGCCACTGGGGCGAATGAGCACACGGCCTGTTTTGCCCAATTCAGCCTCAACCTCAAGTTGCACAGACTTCAGCAGCGTGTTGCTTTGCCAGTCTTGCCCTGGTGTGAGGCGCACGTTGATGAGGGTCTGCGGGAACAACTGCACATCTTGCAGCAGCTCAGCCATGGTGCGGCCGCTGCGCACACAGGTTTGCAGCACCTGCAAGGCCGAGATCAGGCCGTCCCCGGTGGTGTGTTTATCGAGGGCCAAGAGGTGGCCCGAGCCTTCGCCGCCCAACACCCAGTTGTTGGCAATCAAGGCTTCGAGCACGTAGCGGTCGCCCACCTTGGCACGCACAAAGTCCAGGCCGCGCTCGCGCAGCGCCACCTCAATGGCCATGTTGGTCATGAGCGTGCCCACCACACCTGGCACGACCTCGCCGCGCGACAAACGCTCGCTGGTCATCAGGTAGAGCAACTCATCGCCGTTGTACAAGCGGCCCTGGGCGTCCACCATCAACAAGCGGTCTGCGTCGCCGTCCAAGGCCACACCGAAATCAGCGCGGTGGTGTTTGACAGCGGCCACCAGCGCCTCAGGGTGGGTGGCCCCAACATGGTCGTTGATGTTGAGACCGTCGGGGCTGCAACCAATGGCCACCACCTCCGCACCGAGCTCGTGGAACACTTTGGGTGCGATGTGATAAGCCGCGCCATGCGCGCCATCCACCACAATGCGCAGGCTTTTGAGGGTCAGGTCGTTGGCAAAGGTGGACTTGCAAAACTCGATGTAGCGCCCGGCTGCATCGTCAAGACGGCGGGTTTTGCCCAGCGCACTGGAATCCACCCACACCGCTGGCTCCTCGAGAGCGGCCTCCACAGACAGCTCCCAGGCGTCGGGCAGCTTGGCGCCTTGGGCGCTGAAAAATTTGATGCCGTTGTCGGGGTAAGGGTTGTGGCTCGCACTGATCACCACGCCAAGCGAGGCGCGTTGCGCGCGCGTGAGGTACGCCACGCCCGGGGTGGGCAAAGGGCCAAGCAAGACCACATCCACACCTGCGGAGTTAAACCCTGATTCCAAAGCGCTTTCCAGCATGTAACCAGAAATACGCGTGTCTTTACCGATGAGCACCACAGGCTTGGCCTCGGTACGCTTGAGCACACGCCCCACCGCATGCGCCAAGCGCAAGACAAAGTCTGGCGTGATAGGCGCTTGGCCCACGGTGCCGCGTATGCCATCGGTTCCGAAATAATGTCTGCTCATGTCAACTCTCTTGTTCGTGCATGGCTTGCCACACTTGCAAAGCCTGCACGGTTTCTTTCACATCATGCACACGCACCACGCGCGCGCCCCGCGCCACCGCCAACAAGGCTGCAGCCACGCTGGGCACCATGCGCGGGTGGCTCGCGGCCTGTGCCTGCTGGTCGGGCAGACCCGTCACCGCCCCCAACGACGATTTGCGTGACCAGCCAGCCAAGACCGGATAGCCATGCGCACACAACTCACTTTGGCGCGCCAGCAAAGTAAAGTTTTGCGCCACTGTTTTGCCAAAACCTATGCCCATATCCCACACAATGCGAGACTTTTGCACACCTAGCCCATGCAAATATTGGCTTTGGTGCTCCAAAAAGTGTAGCACCTGAGGCACCACATCGCCTGCCATGGTGTGCACTTGCATGCTCGCAGGGTCGCGGTGCATGTGCATGAGGCAAACGCCTGCACTGGCATGCGCGGCCACCACAGCTGGCCCGGCCAAGGCCTGCGGTGACGCTTGCCAACGCAAGGCCCAAACATCGTTGATGATGTCTGCCCCAGCGTCCAAGGCGGCTTGCATGACCTCAGGCTTGTAGGTATCGATCGACAAAGGCACGCCGAACTTGAGCGCCTCGCGCAGCACGGGCAGCACGCGTGCGAGCTCGTCTTCCAGCGTCACAGGGGCAGCCCCTGGGCGGGTGGACTCACCGCCAATGTCCAGGATATGCGCGCCGTCAGAAAGCAGCTGCTCGGCATGCGCCAACGCAGCGCGGGTATTGGCGTGCCGGCCACCATCAGAAAACGAATCGGGCGTGACGTTGACAATGCCCATCACGCGCGGACGGCTCAGGTCAATTTGAAAACGGGCGGTTTGCCAGATCATGAAGACAAACGGGGCACTAGGCCCCGTTGTGGTATTGGCGCAGGCCTTAGGCGGCCGTGGGCGCAGGGTCGGTGCTCACCGCAGGGGTGCCACCGGAGCCATTGCTGCCACCGTCGTTGCGCTTGGGTGTCCAGTCTTTGGGCGCTGTGGGCTCTTTGCCCGCCATGATGTCGTTCAGCTGGTCAGCATCGATGGTTTCCCACTCCAGCAAGGCCTTGGCCATGGCGTGCATTTTGTCCTGGTTGTCTTCAATCAGGCGACGGGCCAGGTTGTACTGCTCGTCGATGATGCGGCGCACTTCGGCGTCGACCTTTTGCATGGTCTGCTCGCTCATGTTGGTGGTTTTGGTCACCGAGCGACCCAAGAACACTTCGCCTTCGTTTTCGGCGTAAACCATGGGGCCCAGCGCATCGGTCATGCCGTAGCGCATCACCATATCGCGGGCAATGGAGGTGGCACGCTCAAAGTCGTTGGACGCGCCGGTGGTCATTTGGTTCATGAACACCTCTTCGGCAATGCGTCCACCGAACAACATGCTGATTTGGTTAAGCATGTACTCGCGGTCAAAACTGTAGCGGTCTTTCTCGGGCAGGCTCATGGTCACACCCAAGGCGCGGCCGCGCGGGATGATGGTGACCTTGTGCACCGGGTCGCACTTGGGCAGCAGCTTG
>DKJZ01000011.1 GCA_002454975.1 Hylemonella sp. UBA6679 | reverse complement strand
CTAATTTGGGGGAATGCCAATATCTGGAGTACTTGCCGATGGCATTTTTCCTGATGTATTTTTGACACGCAAACGCATTCCCTGCAGGATTTCTTTCTTGAGTGGCGAGTTAAAAACATCGACTGCAAAATCGTATGTGTACTCAAGGCACTCATACAAAGCCTTATTTCCACGCTTAATGAATTCTTCCTCATAGATTTGACATTTAGCAGCTAGATTTGCTGCGCGATCAAGGAAAACGTTAACTTGCTCTTCCTTTAATTTATTCATCGAAGGGCGCTTCTCAATCACAGGTTCCTTTATTTCAAAAAGGCTACGGATGGTACTCACAACCGGTAAAACAGGCTTACTTGTATCCATGTCCACAGCGCCAGGGGTTTGCTCGAGTTCGACTGCTACGTGTTCCATTTGCTTCTCCAAAAAGTACAGCGAAATTGCTGTAGAAGAAATTGGGCCACAGACAATTTTGTTTAACAATTAGTAGATTTTTTCATGTAATATTTGTTAACCATGAGTACAAGCATTACTTCCAATCTTTCACTCGAGCAACTGCGTGTTGAGTTCATGCGACTCAGTCCAACATACGAGCTAGCGGAACGAATCGAGCAGGAAAAGCCCGATGGAGTGGAAGAAATCCAAACTATCTTTCTCTTCTTTGATCAGAACTACACGACATTGAAACGACGCAACATTGCGCCCGAGTCTGAGAAGCGTTATGACATGGCTTACATCAGAAGCCTTCGTGTAGAACTAAAAAAGGTAAGGGAGATTTATAGGCAGTATGGAAACATCAACATGCCATACGAGAAATGGCTGATTGATGGCAGCAGTGCAGCAAACTTACTAAATGAAGCCAATCATCTTCACGTTACTCTGCTTAGCAAGTACGTGAAAAACAGATCGAAAAATTATCAAAGAATTCCATCCATTGCCGAGCATTCTTTGGCCATCAGAGAAAATCCTTTTCTCTACCCAGATAGTTTGTATGTACAAATCCCGCTGTATGCGCCAGATCGAGAAATCATCAAAAGCATCAAACAACTACTTTTGGAACATCGCGATAAAAAGGTAAACAAAGAGTCAACGTCACCAGCTACGTTCAGCGGAACCAGAATAAATCTCAATGCCCTTCGTAAGAAGCTTCATCTCCTGCATTGCAAGATTCACTACCCAGATGAGCAACTTTGGGAACTCGCGCTTAGAGCCGGAATCAGCAAGAAATATGAACACTTGCGAGCGACATATGAAAAAAGAAAAACTCAATTTTCTTCAAGTGATATTGATATCTTGAGCGTTATAGCAAGTCGCGCATTAACTGACGCTCAGTACATTTGTGAAAATGCTGTGAGAGGTGTTTTCCCATCAATGCAAAAAGTTATAACTCCAAGTTATGACTGGAAGTCCATAAAAAAACGACTTCTTAAAGCTTGGCCTAACTTCCAGTTATAACGTCAAATTATTTGACGCTAACCGCCAAGCGATGTCGCTAACGTGGCAGGCGTAGCACTTCGACCGTAATAGCGCTCAATATTTTGCACGCTGGTACCCATATTCTTTGCAATGTCCCAAATCGGTACACCTTTGTTGATCATGCGTACTGCGTACTGATGACGAAGACCATAAAGTGTGAATTTTTGACCTTCACGATTCTTCTCTTTACCAATGCGTCTCATCAGCTCTTGGAACATATCGATTAAAGAGATGATCTTGTTTCCGTCAGCCATCCTAAAAAACCAACTGGCTTTGTTGCTCTCCTTGCGCCGCCCGCGCACAAAGTACATATCTTTAGTTTGCTCGTGCAGTGTGTTGCTGGCTTTTATAGCTTCGACATATGGCACAACGTTGGCTAATGGAACAACAGTTCGACTACCTGTTTTGCCCTTGACATTAAACATGTAGTTTTTTCGACCCAGTTGATCGTGAAATTCAATCACATCAGCGTCAAGCAAGTTGTTAGCTTCACCGACACGCATGCCACTGTGCGCCAATATCATCACGTAATTTTTTAACAGTTGCCTGTTGTATTGCCTATCACTGACTTTTTTGCCATCGAGGATTTTTTGATATGTTTTGAGAGCATCCTGTTCGCTTGTTTTGACCCAGTTCCGCATGTACATCAAGAGCTGCGCCAAATCAGTTTGTGCGACAGCTGGCCGAACAATATGACCTTTTGATTTGAAACGCCAATCAGGCAATGCAATCTTTCCACGATAGCCTCGCTCGTGAGCAAATTTGATGACCGTCTTGGCAAAAATCACTTCCCATTCGAGCGTTTTATCTTTTGGGTTTGGGCGTGCGTTTTTAGGCCAATCTTCAACAGGTTTGTTGTGATAGAAGTCTTTTCGCCATGGCACGTAATCTTGCAGTATTGCGTTATCGATCTTGTCTACGGCCTTCTTGCCACAGTACTCAATCCAAAATTTACTCACACGCTTTATTTGACGCAGCATATAAATGCTGGTCTCTTGCTTTGATGAGTTGTTGATGGTGACTGTTGTTCCACGAACGTGTTGAGCTTCACGCAACCTTATGTACTCGGCAATCACATCACCGAAACTTTTCTGCTGCAAAGGCAATGCTTCTTCTTTTCGAAACTCAATTTCGTAGTGAAATTTGATTGCCTTCTTGCGTGCGTCAGCTAGGTTGCGTGTCTTGAGAGAGCGATGGATGTATTTGCGTGTGCCTTCGCCTTTGTACACACGTGCGTAAAAAATACCGCTGCGGGAGTACAAGAAGACTTTCCCGTCTTCTAGGTACTCCTCGTGCTCAATAACCGGTTCTAGATTGTTTCTGCCAAACTTTTGCACAACATCCAAGCTGTTTTAACCATTGTGAAACAAGTGTAAAACAAATTTCGATGTTGCGCAAGTAATGTAAGTTATTGATTTTATTGATTATTTTAGTTGACCGTGGCAGTGTTTGAATTTTTTACCGCTGCCGCAGGGGCAGGGGTCGTTGCGGCCAGTGCGTGCGTACAGCGGGTCGCCGGCAGGGGGGGCGCCTGAGCCATCGGTGGTTTGGGCCTGGCCGCTTTCATCGGGCGCGGTGTAGGTCACGTTGGTAGCCTCGGCACGTTGCTCCATCACTTCAGCGGCTTGTTCCACCTCGGCGGCAGACTGCACCTTGACGGTCATGAGCACCTTGGTCACTTCGTTTTTGACCGAGTCGAGCAACTGCCCGAACAGCTCAAACGCTTCGCGCTTGTACTCTTGCTTGGGCTGCTTTTGCGCGTAGCCGCGCAGGTGGATGCCTTGGCGCAGGTAGTCCAAAGCACTCAGGTGTTCGCGCCAATGGGTGTCGATGCTTTGCAGCAGCACCGCGCGCTCGAAGGACACAAAACCTTCCGCGCCCACCAGGGCCAACTTGGCCTCAAACGCGGCATTGGCGGCGTGCAAAACCTTCTCCAGCACCTCGTCATCGGTGATGGCATCTGCGGTTTGAACCAAGGCTTGGATGTCCAGCGCGAGTTGCCACTCGTCGTGCAGCACGCGCTGCAAAGCGGCCAGATCCCATTGCTCTTCAACCGACTCGGCCGGCACGAACTGGCGCACCAGGTCGGTGAAGCACCCCTCGCGCAGTGAGTCAATTTGGGCCGACAGATCGGTGGCATCCAGGATGGCGTTGCGCTGCTGGTAGATCACCTTGCGCTGGTCGTTGGACACATCGTCGTACTCCAGCAGTTGCTTGCGCATGTCGAAGTTGCGGGCCTCCACTTTGCGTTGGGCGCTCTCGATGCTGCGGGTGACAATCCCGGCTTCGATGGCTTCGCCTTCGGGCATTTTCAAGCGGTCCATGATGGCCTTGACCCGCTCGCCGGCAAAAATGCGCATCAGCGCATCGTCCAGGCTCAGGTAAAAGCGTGAAGAACCCGGGTCGCCCTGGCGGCCCGAGCGACCGCGCAGCTGGTTGTCGATGCGGCGTGACTCATGGCGCTCGGTGGCGATGATGCGCAAACCACCCAAGGACTTCACCAGCTCGTGCTCTTTGCCCCAGGCTTCGCGCAAGGCTGAAACTTTGGCTTGCTTGGCGGCGGCGTCCAGGGCCTCGTCGGCCTCCACCGCAGCCACGTCTTTTTCAATGTTGCCACCCAGCACAATGTCGGTGCCGCGGCCAGCCATGTTGGTGGCAATGGTGATGACTTTGCTGCGACCCGCCTGCGCGATGATGTCGGCCTCGCGGGCGTGCTGCTTGGCGTTGAGCACCTGGTGCGGCAACTTGGCTTTGTCGAGCAGCTCGGCAATGATTTCTGAGTTTTCAATCGAGGTGGTACCCACCAACACCGGCTGGCCACGCTCGTAGCACTCGCGAATGTCGGCAATGGCGGCCACGTATTTTTCTTGCGTGGTTTTGTACACGCGGTCGAGCTGGTCGTCGCGCTTGCTCACGCGGTTGGGGGGAATCACCACGGTTTCCAGGCCGTAAATTTCCTGGAACTCATAAGCCTCGGTGTCGGCCGTGCCGGTCATGCCCGAGAGCTTGCCGTACAAGCGGAAGTAGTTCTGGAAGGTGATGGAAGCCAGGGTTTGGTTTTCAGCCTGGATGGCCACGCCTTCTTTGGCTTCTACCGCTTGGTGCAGGCCGTCGCTCCAGCGCCGCCCGCTCATCAAGCGGCCCGTGAACTCATCAACAATCACGATCTCGCCGTTTTGCACCACGTAGTGCTGGTCGCGGTGGTAGAGCGTGTTGGCGCGCAAGGCAGCGTACAAGTGGTGCATGAGCGAGATGTTGCTCGGGTCATACAGGCTTGCACCTTCGGGCAACAAGCCCATGCCAGCGAGCAAACGCTCTGCGTTTTCATGGCCCATCTCGGTCAAAAACACCTGATGGCTTTTCTCGTCCACGGTGAAGTCGCCCGGCTTGGTCACGCCTTCGCCGGTGCGGGGGTCAGCCTCGCCTTCTTGGCGGGTGAGGTGCGGCACCACTTTGTTGAGCGCAAGGTACTGTGCGGTGTGGTCTTCGGCTTGGCCGCTGATGATCAAAGGCGTGCGGGCCTCGTCAATCAAGATCGAGTCAACCTCGTCCACGATGGCGTAATTGAGTTTGCGCTGCACGCGGTCGCCCGGCTCGTACACCATGTTGTCGCGCAGGTAGTCAAAACCGTACTCGTTGTTGGTGCCGTAGGTGATGTCGGCCTGGTAGGCCGCTTGCTTGTCTTCACGCGGCATTTGCGGCAGGTTGATACCCACCGTGAGGCCCAAAAAGTTGTAGAGGCGACCCATCCATTGCGCGTCGCGGTTGGCCAAATAATCGTTGACCGTGACCACGTGCACGCCTTGCCCAGCCAAGGCATTGAGGTACACCGGCAGCGTGGCGGTGAGCGTTTTGCCCTCGCCGGTGCGCATCTCGGCAATCTTGCCGTTGTGCAGGGCCATGCCGCCCACCAGCTGCACGTCGAAATGGCGCATTTTCATGACGCGCTTAGAGCCCTCGCGTACGACCGCAAAAGCTTCGGGGAGCAAAGCGTCCAGGGTTTCGCCCTTGGCCACGCGGTCTTTGAACTCTTGGGTTTTGGCGCGCAGGGCCTCGTCGCTGAGTGACTCAAATTGCGGCTCAAGGGCGTTGATGCGACCCACCACACCACGGTATTGCTTGAGCAGGCGGTCGTTGCGACTGCCGAAAATTTTGGTAAGGAAATTAGCCATGAAAACCCTGCCGCAGCGCCAGGTGCGCCGTGGTGTGAAAAACCGACATGAAACCCCTTCCTCAGCGGCGCGCCTGAACGCACCCGCCTAGGACGGATGAACCTTGGATTCTACTGCCGCTGGGCGGTGCGCCCAAGGGCTTGTCCACAGGGCCTGACAGAGGGCAAACCCTGGTTAAACCCGCTGGGCTAGCGCGCCTTGGCGAGTTGGGTGGTGGCCTTGAGGAATTTTTGCGGGTCTTGGGGCACGCCGCGCACCGCCACCTCAAAATGCAGATGCGAGCCTGTCGAGCGCCCGCTGTTGCCCACCTCGCCAATTTTTTGACCCCGCTTGATGAGGTCGCCCTTTTTCACCAGCACTCTGGAGAGGTGGGCATAACGCGTCACCAGGTCTTGTCCGTGGTCCACCTCCACCATGTGGCCGTATTCGGGGTGGGCTTCTTGGGTCACCACCACACCGCCCGCCGCAGAGACCACGGGCGCGCCGTGGGCGGCCTGGTAATCCAGCCCGGTGTGCAGGGCCGAGCGGCCGGTGAAGGGGTCGATGCGCCAGCCAAAACTCGACCCCAGGCTGCCAGAACTCACCGGCTGCTGGGTGGGCACCGTCATGTTGCGCACCGTTTGGTCCAAAAGACGCGACTCCACCACCGTGAGCAAATCGGTGCGCTGGGCGCCCAGGGTTTCGAGCTGGCGCAAAGTGTCACCCAGCTCATCCATGGTGAACGAGCGGCTGGTGACCAAAGGCCCACCCGCACCGGCTTTGCTTTTGAACTCCGCCGGGTTGATGCCCGCCAGCCCCGAGACCCGCTCCCCCAAAGACTCGAGTTGCAGCATCTTGGCCTGCATGTCGCCAAGCTTTTGGGCCATGAGGTCGATGTTGTCGCGCACCGCACGGTCGCGCTGGTCGAACTCGTCTTTGACCACCCAGCGCAGCACCGAGCCCACCACGGGCCAGCCCTCGCGCGCGCCTTTCAAAAACACCCAGTGGTACAGCCCCAAAGCCAGCAGCATCAAAACCAAGGCCGAGCACAGCAAGGCCACCACCAAATGGGTGCCGCGCAAATGGATGGCGCGTGACTTGGCCAGCCAAGCATCCGTGATAATCAAATGCATCGTGTTTCTCTTCTCTCCATGAACCGCCGCCCACCCGCCATGAGCCTGCTGCAAGCCAGCCAGGAAGCACCGACCTTGTCGCGGCTCATGGATTTGTCCAACGAATCGGTGGCTCGACTCAAAGCCATTGCCCCTTTGCTGCCGCCGAATCTGCGCGCTGGCCTGCAAGCCGGCCCCATCGAGGGTGAGAGCTGGTGTTTGCTGGTGCCCAACAACGCCGTGGCTGCCAAAATGCGCCAGTTGCTACCAGCCCTGCAAGCGCACCTGCGCACCAAAGGCTGGGAGGTTAACGCAATTCGCCTCAAGGTCCAAATGGGGCCAGGGCGCTGAAGACGCAGCGGTTTTAACCCTGCGCAAAGCCTAGGCCTGCGAGCCGGCCGCTCAGGCCAGCTGGTGCTTGAGCCAGTCTGCGCACAGGCGCACGGCCAGGTTGGCCTCGTCAATGACGCCACCCATGCCTAAGAAACCGTGCATTTGTCGCTCAAAGCACACATGCTGCACGACCACACCCTCGTGGGCCAAGCGGTCGGCGTAATGACGCCCCTCGTCGCGCAGCGGGTCGTAACCCGCGGTCAGCACCAAGGCAGGTGGCAAGCCCGCCAAGGACGGCGCACGCAGAGGTGATGCGCGCCAATCACTGTGGTGCGCGGGGTTGTCGATGTAGTGGTCGCGAAAGTACCGCATGTCTGCCGCAGAGAGGGCATAGCCTGTGGCGCAGTCGTCGTAGGAGCCGCCTTGCGCGATGACATCGGTCACGGGGTACACCAAAAGCTGGGCAGCCAGCTTGGGCAAGCTCGAACCTTTAAGCGCTATCGCCGCAGCGGTGGCCAGGTTGCCCCCTGCACTGTCCCCACCCACGGCCAAACGGGTGGGGTCAATGAACAGCTCAGCCGCGCGAGCCGACAAACCCACCACCGCGGCGCAGGCATCGTCAAAAGCCGCGGGGAAACGGTGCTCGGGCGCCAAACGGTAGTCGACTGAATACACCGCATAACCCGACAGCACGCACAGCATGCGGCACAGCACGTCGTGGGTGTTGCGGTCGCCCAGCACCCAGCCGCCGCCATGGAAAAACACCAGCGCAGGCAAGACCTGCTGGGGCTGCGCCGCCGTAGGGCGGTACTCGCGCACCGGCACATCGCCACCTGGGCCCGCCACGCTGAGTTCGCGGCTCACCACCGCGCTGGGTGCCTTGGGTTGGGTGGGCAGGCGCGAGTTGCGGTAAGCCTCGCGCGCTTGGGGCGGGGGCTGGCTGCTCAGCGTTGGGGCGCCGCGCTGGCGGGCCAGGTCCAGCAGGGCCTGCGCCTGGGGGTCAAGTTTGAAGGGCGTGGCCATGGTGTGTCAGTGTGCTTTCATGCCCTGCGTCATTCTGCTTGGGCGCTCAAACCGTTCGGCCACCGTCCACCGGCAGCTCCACACCGGTGAAAAACTCTGCCGCGGGACTGGCCAAAAACAAGGCCGCTGCGGCCACGTCGCTGGGCTGCGAGAAACGGCCCAGAGGAATCGAGCCCAAAAATTTCGCGCGGTTCTCGGGCGTGTCGGGCATGCCCATGAACTGGGTGAACATGCCGGTCTCGCCCATCACCGGGCAAATAGCGTTGACACGAATTTTGTCCGGCCCCAATTCCACCGCCATCGATTTGGAGATGATGTTCACCGCGGCCTTGGAGCCGTTGTACCAAGTCAAACCCGGGCGGGGGCGTATGCCGGCGGTCGAGCCGATGTTCAAGATCACACCGCCACCTTTTTTGCGCATGTGTGGCACCACCGCGTGAGCCATGTGAAAAATGGACTTCACGTTCACGTTGTACACGCGGTCAAACTCAGCCTCAGACACTTGCAACATGGGCTTGTTGAGGTGGGTCACGCCGGCGTTGTTCACCACAATGTCGGGCACACCAAACACCTTGACGGTGTGGTCAACCAAGGCTTGCACGCTGTCGGCTTGCGACACATCGCAGGTGAAGGCACTGGCCGATGCACCCAGGCGTTGGGCCACCGCTTTGGCCGCGTCATCGCGGATGTCGGCAATGACGACCTTGGCCCCTTCGCGGATGTACAGCTCCGCGATGCCCTCACCAAAGCCGCCGCCTGCACCTGTGACGATGGCGATTTTTCCTTGCAGTTGCCCCATGTTGTTCTCCTAGTGAATGTTATGAATCAGCCGTGGTCATCATCAGCGGTGGTCAATCAGCCGTGGTAGTTAGCCGTGATAGTGCACAACCGTTTTGGTGGTGCTCATTTCTTCCATGGCAAGAAAACCTTTTTCTCGCCCATGGCCGCTTTTCTTCACGCCGCCAAAAGGCAGCTCCACACCACCACCGGCACCAAAGGCGTTGATGTAGACCTGGCCGGCCTTGATGGCTTTGGAGACGCGCTGTTGACGCCCGCCGTTCTCAGTCCAAACCGCGGCCATCAAACCGTACTGGGTGCTGTTGGCCAGAGCGATGCCTTCGGCCTCGGTGTCAAAAGCCATGGTGGCGAGCACCGGGCCAAAAATTTCTTCTTGCGCGCAGGCATGGCTGGGCGGCACGCGGCCGAGCAAGGTGGGCGTGACGTAATAGCCCGCCGCAGGCAAGCCCGGGGCCAGTGAGCCTTGTGCCACCAACTCGATGTTGGACTTTTTGGCTTCGTTCAAAAAGTACTCAACCCGCTGTTGCTGCGCGATGTTGACCACTGGGCCACAGTCCAGGTCCATCTCGGGCGTGCCCACACGCACTTTGGAAAACTGCTCGGCGAGCTTGTCCATCATGCGCGGGTAAACGCCTTGCTGAATGATCAAGCGGCTGCCTGCGGTGCAGGTCTGGCCAGTGTTGGCAATGATGCCCCTAACTATGATGGGCACAGCACGATCGATGTCGGCATCGTCAAACACCACATGAGGCGACTTGCCGCCCAACTCCAGCACGCACTTCACCACGTTTTTCGCAGCGGCCTTTTGCACCAACACGCCCACCTCGTTGGAGCCGGTGAAGGAAATGAAGTTGATGCCCGGGTGCTCTGACAAAGCCGCACCGGCCTCTTCACCCAAACCGGTGACGATGTTGAGCGAGCCCGGCGGAAAGCCCACCTCGCGGGCCAGTTCAGCCACGCGTATCGGGGTCAAGCATGCGTCTTCTGCGGGTTTGACCACCACCGCATTACCCATGGCCAACGCAGGGGCAATGCTGCGACCCAGCATTTGCGCCGGGTAGTTCCAAGGAATGATGTGCGCCGTGACGCCCAAGGGTTCGCGCAGCACATTGACGGTGTAGCCATCCAAAAACGGCAGCACCATGCCGTGCACTTTGTCGGCACCTGCGCCATAAAACTCAAAGTAACGCGCCAGCACGGTGATGTCGTTGCGGGCGGTGGTCATGGGCTTGCCGGTGTCGCGCGCTTCAAGGGCTGCGAGCTCGGCGTGGTGTTCCAACACCTTCTCGCCCAGCTTGTGCAGAAGGCGGCCACGCTCGAGTGCGGTCATGCGGCCCCAAGCCGAGGTCAAGGCGTTTTGCGCGGCCTTGACGGCCAGGTCCACATCGGCGCGGTCGCCACGTGGAATCACATCGAACTTCTGACCGTCAACGGGCGACAGCACATCCAGCTCTTGGCCTGACAAGGCCCCAACTGAGAGCCCATTGATCAACATCTGCGCCATACAACTCCTTCAATCACCCATCCACGTGGGACCTGTAACGTAACGGCAAACCCCTAGGGGCTCCTATCGGTGTTTGCCATGATGCCTGTCACCTGTTTGTCACCTACGATAAAACTACGTATGACAAGTTGGCAGCTTCGCGTGATAGTTCGTTGGCTAGATTTTTAATAACAGGAGACAAGCACCATGATCAAGCACACCGCACCCACCTCTTCTGGGCGTCGCAAACTCATCCAAGGCGCAGGCGCACTGGCCGGCATGGCCACCTTGGGCATGCCAGGCATTTCGCTGGCGCAAAACAAGCCCATCCGAATTGGCATGCCCACCATTCTTTCTGGGCGTGTGGCCATGCTGGGCATTGCCGCGAGCAACGCTGCCAAGATGGAGGTTGAAAAATTCAACGCTGCTGGCGGCTTGAACGGCCGCCGAATTGAGCTCATCGTGCGTGACTCCAAAGGCCAACCGCAAGAAGCCTCACGTGTGGCGCGTGAGTTGGTCACGGCCGATGGCTGCGAAATGATTTTTGACGGCGAAGCCTCCTCCGGTGGTTTTGCGGTGCATGAAGTGGCCCGCGATTTGGGCGTGGTGGTCATCCACACCTGCTCAGAAACCTCGTCGTTGACAGCCGACCCCAAGCTGCGTTTCCCCACGGCTTTCCGTTGCGCTCGCCAAGGCATTCACGACGCAGTCGTGGGTGGTGCCTACGCTGCGCAAGTGGCCAAAGAAAAAGGCCTCAAGCGCTGGATGACCGTCTCGCCTGACTACGCCTACGGCCGCGACACCACCGCTGAGTTCATTGAGTACTTGAAGCACTTCAACAAAGACATCGAAGTCATTGGCGAAGTCTGGCCCAAGCTCTTCCAGCCCGACTACAGCGAGTCCATCACCCGTTTGCTGCAAGGTCGCCCACAAGCGATTTACTCCTGCGTTTGGGGTGGTGACCTCACCTCCTTCATCGACCAGGCCAACATTTACGCCCTGTTCAAAGACCGCCAGTTCTTTGCGGTGAACATGGCCGACTACGCGGTGTTGACCGCCGTCAAAGGCGTGCCGGAAAACCTGCACTCAGGCAACCGCTACATCAAGAACTTCCCCAACACCACGGCCAACACCAACTGGTCGAACGAGTACCTGGCGAAAAACAAAGAGCTGCCCCTGAACTGGTCGTGGCAAAACGCTGCGGGCATGCAGTTCCTCACCACCGCCATCAAGAAAGCCAACAGCACCGAGACCAAAAAAGTGGCCGATGCCTTGCGTGGCTTGACCATCGATTCGCCCTTTGGCGCCAACGGCAAGCTGACCATGCGCGCCGAAGACCAAACCGTGGTGGATTACGCCGTGGGCTGGGGTGTGCTCGACACCAAAGAGCCCTACATGGACCGACCCGTGCCCGGCAGCTGGAAGCAAATCACCGAGCTTGAGCTGGAGTGGAAAAAGCGCAAAGGCTGGGCATAAGCCTCGCTTGACTGTTGCATCTGCGGCCCGGGTGAGCACACCCGGGCTCGTTCCTGTTTGGCTTTAATCGGAGACCCTCTGTGGATCCAACCGCACTGATCGACTGCCTCACCTCCCTGTCTTGCATCGTCACCCAAACCAGCACCGGCCTGATCGTCGGCGCGCTTTTGTTTTTGGTGGCCGCTGGCTTGACCTTGATCTTCGGGGTGTTGCGCGTCATTAATTTTTCGCACGGCGCTTTTTACATGTTGGGCGCCTACATCGCCCTGTCCACTTACCGCGCCACCGACAGTTACGTCTTGGCCACCTTGGCGGCCGGCCTGGGTGTGGGTTTGTTTGGCCTGGTGTTTGAGCGCTTTTTCATGCGCCGGGTTTACCAGGCCGATGTGCTCATGCAGCTCTTGGTGTGCTATGCCTTCATTTTGATCATGGACGATGTGGTCAAGATCATTTGGGGCGCGGAGTTCCAGTCCATGGGCATGCCTGCAGCATTTCAGTTGCCGCCGCTTTTCATCGGCGGGGGCATCGTGCCGGTGTTTTATGTCTACCTGATTGCCGCGGCAGGTCTGATTGCGCTGGTGATGTGGTTCATTTTGGCCAAAACACGTTTGGGCAAAATCATCCGCGCGGCGGCGCAAAACCCCACCATGACCTCGGCCCTGGGTCTGAACACCAGCCTGATTTACGCCTGCGTGTTTGCTTTTGGCGGTCTGTTGGCGGGCATGGCAGGTGGTCTGGCCGCACCGGTGCGCTCGATGTCGCCCGGCATGGGCTTTTCCATCCTGATTGAGTCCTTCATCGTCACGGTGATTGGTGGCATGGGCTCGGTCAGCGGCGCCCTGGTGGGCGCGCTGATGATTGGCCTGGTGCGCTCGTTCGGCTCAATTGGCTTTCCGCTGTTTGTGGAGGGCATCATGTTCTTGGCCATGGCCTTGATCTTGATCCTCAAGCCCAGTGGTTTGCTGGGCAAGGAGACACGCACATGAAGACGTCGTCCTTTGGCAAAGAGGTGGCCTGGGGCTTGTTGGTTCTGGCGCTCTTGCTGTCCTTGCCTCTGTTCACCAGCTCACGCATTGCGCTGGACTTTGTGATTCGCCTGGCCGCTTTTGGCATCTTCGCCACCTCGCTCAATATTTTGGTGGGCTACGGCGGCATGGTCTCGTTTGGCCACGCCATGTTTTTTGGGGGTGGTGCTTACGCCTTTGCCCTGACCCTGCAAAAAACCGGTTTGGGCATTCCTGCGGCCATGCTGGTGGCGGTTGGCTTTTCGGCCCTGATCGCGCTGGTGATCGGTTCGATATGTGTGCGCTTGAAAGAAATTTATTTTTCTTTCCTCACGCTGGCTTTCCAGATGCTGATTCACAGTGTGATCTTGACCTGGACCTCGCTCACCGGTGGTGACCAGGGCTTGACTGGTGGCATCCCTCGTCCGCCCTTCTTGGGCCTGAACTTGGCCAACACCACCCACCTGTATTGGTTCTCTGCGGTGGTGGGCGTGGTGTGCTTGCTCTTGATGCGTTACATCTTGCAGTCGCCGTATGGCTACACCCTGCGCATGGTGCGTGACAACGCGGACCGGGCGCAGTTTTTGGGCATCAATGTGTGGCGCGTCAAGCTCTACGCCTTCATTTTGGCGGGCTCGTTCGCCGGTGTGGGCGGCGCGCTGATGTCTTTGTTTGTGTCGGGCGCATTTCCTGATTTCAGCTACTGGACCATGTCGGGCGAAGCGGTGTTCATGATCATGATGGGTGGCGTGAACGTGTTCGTTGGCCCCTTGGTGGGCGCGGCCCTGCTGTTGATGTTCAACGACGTGATCACCCGCATTGCCGAGTACCACGGCCTGGCCCTGGGCTTGGTGGTGCTGCTGTTTGCGCTGGGCTTCAAGAAAGGCATCACCGACTTCATCGGCCAGGGTTGGCAGTGGCTGCAACGCACACAGAGGTCATCCTG
Organism: Hylemonella sp. UBA6679; assembly: GCA_002454975.1. Lineage (GTDB taxonomy): Bacteria > Pseudomonadota > Gammaproteobacteria > Burkholderiales > Burkholderiaceae_C > Hylemonella. The sequence goes on along the minus strand of DKJZ01000011.1, from coordinate 18,034 downwards.
ATGGCCAAGCGTGTGAGTGTGGTCACCGGTGGCGCCAGCGGCATCGGTGCGGCGTGCGTCAAGCACTTGGCCCAGCTCGGTGACGATGTGGTGGTGCTTGACTTGCCTGGTGCGTGGGACGCGGCTAAACACCAGGTCAACGTCGCTGGCTTTCTTGCGTGTGATGTGACCGACGACGACCACCTGCGTGAGGTGGCCCGCACCATCGAAGCCACTTACGGCCCGGTGGGGGCTTTGGTCAACAGCGCAGGCATTTTGCAGCGCCGCTTGCCACCCGACCAACTGACCATGCAAGAGTGGGACCGCGTGGTGGCGGTGGACCAGCGCGGCACCTATTTGGCCTGTGCGGTGTTTGGCGAGGCCATGGTGCGCCGTGGCCACGGGGCCATTGTCAACATTGCCTCCATCACCGCGTCGCGCTCGGTGCCCTTGCACGCCTATGCACCGGCCAAAGCCGCGGTGGTGTCGATGACCCAATGCCTGGCCGCTGAATGGGGCCGCTCGGGCGTTCGGGTCAATGCCATCTCGCCGGGCTATGTGCTCACCGAAGCCTTGCAAGCCGCGATTGCGCGCGGCGACCGCAACCCGGACGACATGACCGCGCAAGCCGCCATGGGCCGCTTGGTGGATGTGTCGGAAGTTGCCGATGCCGCGGGCTTTTTGCTGTCGGATGCGGCTCGCGCCATCACGGGCATCAACCTGCCAGTGGATGCAGGCTGGCTGGCCGGCTCGACTTGGATGACCTACGGTGGCGTGCCACCCGCACGAAACTCTCTTTGATCTTCATATGCTTCGAATCGAAAACCTTTGCAAATCGTTCGGGGGCGTGGTGGCCACCTCGGATGTGTCCATCCATTTCCCCACGGGCTCTTTGAGCGCGGTGATTGGCCCCAACGGCGCAGGCAAAACCACCTTCTTCAACCTGATCTCAGGCGCGATCCAACCCGACTCGGGCAAGATTTTGTTGGACGGTGAAAACATCGTGGGCCTCTCGGGCAATGCCATCGTGCAAAAAGGCATCGGCCGCGCGTTTCAGGTGGCCAAGCTGTTCAAGTCGCTCACGGTGGAAGAGTCGCTGCGCGGCGCCCTGCTCTCGCCCTTGGGCAAGTCGGCACAAATGACCGGGCGCTTTCCCTTGCCCCAAACACGCGACCGCGCTTACGAGGTGATGGACCAGCTGGGCCTCACCCCCAAAGCGAATGTGGTGAGCGGTAACTTGTCGCACGGCGACCAAAAGTTGCTCGACATGGCGCTGGCCCTGGTGCTCAAGCCCAAAGTGCTGCTGCTGGACGAACCCGTGGCAGGCATGGGGCCGGAAGAGCGTGAACAAATGATTGAGACCGTGCATGCGCTTTGGAAAAATGGCGGCTTGACGGTGGTGTTGATTGAGCATGACATGGACATTGTTTTCAGAATTTCACAAAACATCCACGTGCTGTCTTACGGCAAATTGCTGGCCGAAGGCAATGCAGAACAAATCCGCAACAACCCTGCGGTGATTGAGGCCTACCTGGGCACCCCACGGGAGGTTCACCATGCATGAAGAAGTCTTGCAAGTGCAAGGGCTGGATGTGTTTTACGGCACCAGCCAGGTGCTGTTCAACATGTCACTGAGTGTGCGCAAAGGCGAAACACTCGCGCTGCTGGGGCGCAATGGCGCGGGCAAAAGCACCACCATGAAAGCCATTGCCGGGGTGATTCCTGCGCGCAAGGGCGAGGTTCGCTTGGCGGGCCAACCGATCCTGGGCAAGGCCTCGCATTTGATTGCGCGCGCCGGCATTGGCTTTGTGCCGGAAGACCGCCAAATCTTCTCTGACCTCACCGTGGAAGACAACCTGGAGATCGCCATCAAACGCGGCCAAGACGGTGCCGATGCCTGGAGCATTGAGCGCGTGTACGACATGCTGCCCCTGCTCGCGCCCCTCAAGAACCGCTTGGGCGGTCAGCTCTCAGGTGGCGAACAACAAATGCTCACGGTGGGCCGCGCTCTGATGGGCAACCCCAATGTTTTGCTGCTCGATGAGCCCAGCGAAGGCTTGGCGCCCATCATGGTGCAAAAAATTGGCGACCTGATCGATGCCCTGCGCAAAATGGGCACCACGATTGTGTTGGCCGAACAGAACCTGCACTTTTGCTTAGGCCTGGCCGACCGCGCGGTGGTCATCGACAAAGGCGTGGATGTGTTCGTGGGCACCATCCGCGAGCTCAATGCCAACGAAGGCATCAAGCAACGCTACTTGTCGGTGTAAGTTTCAAGCCCCCAGGGCAAAGCCGCGGTAGTTGTCCGCGGCAACCTCGCTGCAAATCTCGCTGTACTTGCCAAAGCCCCCGGCGTAGGGCATGAACACCTGCGGCTTGCCCGGCACATTCGCGCCCAAATACCACGAGTGTTTGACCTGCCCCAGCAAGGACGCGTTGGCGGCGCGGTTCACCTCTTCGCACCAGGTTTGGCTGGCAGGCTCGGTGGCTTCGATGGTGGTCACGCCTTGCGCGCGCAGGGTGCGGATGCAGTTGGTGATCCAGTCCACATGCTGCTCGATGGCGGGCGGCAAGTTGCACAAGACCGAGGGACTGCCCGGCCCGGTGATGGTGAACATGTTGGGGAAACCCGGCACTTGCAAGCCCAGGTAGTTGATGGGGCCAGCTGCCCAGGTATCTTTGAGCTTCACACCATCGCGGCCTTGGATGTCAATTTTCAAGAGCGAGCCGGTCATTGCGTCAAAGCCAGTGGCAAAGATGATGATGTCGAGCGGGTAGACCTGGTCTTGGGTTTGGATGCCCTCGGCGGTGATGCGTTCGATCGGCGTGGCGCGAATGTTGACCAGGCTCACGTTGTCGCGGTTGAAGGTTTCGAAATAGTTCGAGTCCACCGGTGGTCGCTTGGCCGCAAAAGGGTGGTCGATGTCGCTGAGCAGGTGCGCCACGGCCGGGTCTTTGACCACTTGGTGGATTTTTTTTCGGATGAAATCAGCCACCACCTTGTTGGCCTCGGCATCGGCCAGGGTGTCTTTGAAGGCGGCACGAAACTCCAGGCCGCCTTTGATCCACGCGGCTTCCATGATGGCCTCGCGCTCGGCCGGGTGGGTGGCCAACACCGAACGCTCCACCATGCGGAAGGGGTGCCCATTGGTGTTGGTGTTCATGATGTGGCGGATGCCCTCAGCCTGTTCTTTGGCGTAACGCTTGAACGCGTCACTCAAAGGCGCGTTGCGAGCCGGAATGCTGTAGTTGGCGGTGCGCTGGAACACCGTGAGGTGCTGGGCCTGCGCGGCGACCACCGGAATGGTTTGGATGCCGGTGGAGCCCGTGCCAATCACACCCACACGTTTACCGGTGAAATCCACACCACCGTGCGGCCACTGGCCGGTGTGGATCCACTGGCCTTTGAAATCGTTCAGGCCCGGGATGTTGGGCACATTGGCAGTAGACAAGCAACCCACACCGGTGATGAGGAATTGCGCCACGAAATGCTGGCCGCCTTGGGTGCGCACATGCCAACGTTGGGTGGCTTTGTCGTAACTTGCTGAGTCGACCCGGGTGTTGAGTTGGATGTCGCGGCGCAACTCAAAGCGGTCGGCCACATGGTTCAAATAGCGCAAGATCTCGGGCTGCTGCGGGTAACGCTCGGTCCAGGTCCATTCGTTGACCATTTCTTTGGAGAAATAGAACATGTAGGAGTGGCTTTCCGAGTCGCAACGCGCGCCGGGGTAGCGGTTCCAGTACCAGGTGCCGCCCACACCGTCCCCGGCTTCCAACACTTTCACGTTCATGCCCAGCTTGTCGCGCAAACTCAAGAGCTGGTACATGCCAGAAAAACCGGCACCAATGATGATGGCGTCTAACTCGATGCCTTGTTCTGCGGTAGGGGCGGATGCTGATGTGCTCATTCGCAAATACTACTGCCTCAAGCCTCAAACAACCAGCACCCCTTGTACCCAAGGTGACTGAGCTTTTCAGGTTTGCAAAGACCGCGTGATCATCTCAGCGAACTGGCGCTCAAGGCAGGCCAAAGTAGGCGCTTGGCCAAGAAAAAAGCCCTCAGATCGTGAGAACTGAGGGCTTTTGTTTGGTGCCGTGTAGTTTACTCCTATCTGCGTCCGACCTTCTGACCGATGAGTAACGCTGCGTGCGTGTGCGTAGAGATGGGGGCAGATCGGTGAGACCCTTTTGGGGCATCGTCTCAGGCAGCGCCGGGCTGCCTGCCCTGGCCGTGTCTTCGCCTTAGAGCAAATGGACACGTAGGTTATTCGAAAATTTCGAACAACTGAACTTTCTTGGCGGGCGGCTGCCTGTCTCTGAAATTCAGGTTGTGGCTAGATAGCACAGCTGGGGGTTGCTTCGGTACGATCAGGTCTTCCGCTTCAGCCGCTCGACTTCGGCGTGGAAGGCCGGGGTCAGGTCTGCGATCAGGGACTCGATGTCGCGCACCTGATGTTGAACCGTCAGCACCGCAATCCCTTGCGGTACGAGGTCGTAGATCACGAAGTGCTGCCGCGCCGCAACCATCAGAAACGGAGCCGAGCGATACTGCCGCAGGCACCCCTTTTCCGGGTCGGCGGCTGCGACTCCCATGACCGCATACAGGTCGGCGAGATAGCGGTCGGCAACGTCATCGCCCCATTCACGGCGTGATCGCGTGTAGATGCGGCGCAAATCCAGCGCCGCATTCCGAGTCAGCAGGAACGTGGCGGGCGATGGCACATCATTGCCAGCCATCGGCTTCCATGCGGTCCAGCACCGCCATGTCGGTCTTGAAGTCGCCGCTGGACGCAAAGACGCGGCCCGCCGTGAGGTCTCGATAACCGCTGAGGATGGCGTCCTGCACAAACTTGCCGTCGCGCCGCTCCATGTCGCGGCGGATCAGGTCGCGCACATATTCGCTGGGTGTTTCGTAAAGACCCGCCTCGCCGACCATTCGATCCACGAATTCAGCCAGGGGTTGCGACAGGCGGGCGTTGATGCGTTCAGACATGGGAACCTCTCGGAGCGATCAGATAGACGACATTGTCGCACGCATGGCTTTATTTGTCGCAACTATTGCGCACACAGACGACGCAGAACTGTGCTGACACCTGATTTCGCTCATTTCGCCCCAAGGATTCACGCGCAAGCCGTTGTCACGTCACGAATTTCGGTGATTTCGCGCTGTGCCTCGATGCGATAGCCCATCGCACGGTAGCCCATTTGCCGCTTGTCCCACATCCGCAGCAAGGCCGGATGGCCGGTGTCCACGAAGTCAATGATCCGCACGTCAGTCTTGCCGGCGTGCTCGCGGTGCAGGCGCCCGGCATACTGCTGAAGCGTACCTTTCCACGAGACCGGCATGGCCAGCACAAGTGTGTCGAGCGGCGGGTGATCGAAGCCCTCGCCAACCAGCTTCCCAGTCGAAAGCAGAACACGCGGCGCATCGGGCGGCAGTGCATCCAGACCAGCTACCAGTGCCGCTCGCTGCTTCTTGGACATGCGTCCGTGCAAGACAAAAGGCTCTGGCTCGCATCCGACCAGGGTAGCTTTGATCGCATCGAGGTGTTCCGTGCGCTCGGTCAGTACCAGCACCTTGCGTCCCTGCCCGACGGCGTCACGCACCTCGGCGGCGATGGCTTCTGTTCTGACCTGGTCATTGGCGAGATGTCGAAACACGTCTTGGATGCCAGCATCGATGGGCAGGTCGATACGCGTAAAGCGTGAACGAGGCAGCACTTCCAGGTCGTGTGGCGCGCCAGCAGGCTTGGCGGCCGTGTAGCGGATTGGTCCACACTGCATAAAGATGATGGGCTGTTGACCATCACGGCGGATGGGTGTCGCCGTCAGCCCTAGCACGTACTTAGCCTTGGTCCGCTTCAGAATGGCATCAAACGATACAGCGCCAACATGGTGGCACTCGTCCACAATCACCTGACCGTAGTTTTCTACCAACGGGTTCACTTCGCCCTGTCGGGAAACGGACTGCATCACGGCAATGTCAATCTTGCCCGTAGGTTTGGCTTTGCCACCCCCGATGGTGCCGACCACGCCCTTGCCAACGCCCAGAAAAGCCTGCAATCGTTCCTGCCATTGCTTGAGCAGTTCCGTTCGATGCACCAGGACCAGTGTGTTAACACCCCGACGCGTGATCATTGCGGCGGCAGTGACTGTTTTACCAAAGGCCGTTGGGGCGCACAGCACGCCGGTGTCGTGATGCAGCATTCCGGCCACTGCAGCCTCCTGGTCCAGACGCAAAGTGCCGACGAAAGAGACATCGATCGGCTCCCCGCCGAAACGCTCATCGCGCAGGTCACAGGCAATGCCGTTATCCCGCAGAAGATCCAGCGCAGCATCAAGGCAACCGCGAGGCAACGCGATGTACTGCGGGTAGTTCTCGGCATTGCCGATGACACGGGGCTTGTCCCAGACCGACATGCGCATGGCCTGGGCTTTGTAGAACTCGGGGTTCTGGAAGGCTGCCAGACGAATCAGGCGGTTGGCCAGTGCCTGCGGCAGTTGGACCTTCTCAAAATAAACCAGATTGGCCAGCGTCAAGGTCAGCGACTTGGGCATCTGCCCAGAGAGCTTCTTGGTCGACATGCTCTGCCGTTTCCAGGGTGTGGCCAAGTCTTCATCATCGATGAAGGTGACGTCAAGTGGATGGACGCCACCTGTGGCTCGCAGAATGATCGGCTCGATGTCGTGTACCGGCATGAGCTGGATAGACGCCAGAAATCCCCACTGATCCGGATAGGGGCGAAGTTCAGTGTCAACGAACACGCTGCAGCCATTCTCCCGAGGCCATTTCTGCAGCGGCAAGGCGATCAAGTTGCCGAAGCCACCCTTGGGCATCGTGTCCTGGTTGGGGAACAGCCGGTCGTAGGATTGCAGCTTCAGCTGCCGGGTGCGCGAGCAGGTATGGCTGATGATGGCGGTTCCAAGGCGCCGGGCGTCACGTGCAGAAACACGGCTGGCGAAGAAAACCCACGCATGCGCACCTTTGCCTGACCTCGAAATTTCCAGCGCGGCCGGTACCCCTAGTTCTTCGCAGGACTGCATAAAAGCGAGGGCATCGTCGCGCCAGTCGGCCTCGTCAAAATCAACCGCCAGAAAATAGCAGGTGTCATCCTCCAGAAGCGGGTACACCCCAACCGTATGCTCTCCAGCCAAGTGGTCATAGATCACAGCATCGGACAGCCGGATCAGCAGGCGATTGCTGCAGTCCCCGCACTTGATACGCGGCTTTTCACAGACACCGGCACGCCATTCGTTGGCACAGGCCGGTGCATAGCCCGACTTGCCAGAGGTCTTGCCTTCCCATCGAACTGGATAGACATCGGTGCGGCCTCGAAACAGACGGCGGAACAGCGCCACCTTTTCCGCCGTGGAAAGGCGGGAGGGTTCTGGTTCTTGAGCCGCAACTGGGACTGGCTGAGGTGGCAACCGCCACTCAATGCCATGAGACTCAAGCAGCGCGATCAGGCGGGCGTTTTCGGCTACCAGTGCCTCCAGTGGATTTGTCATGTGATGGCGACATCTAGAGCGGCTACTTCAGCTGCATCGCGTCCATTCCGCAGCCTCGAACCATGACCATCAAACAGAGCCTCAAAACCGCTACCTGATGGCAGCAGTAGCCGCTTTCCCTTCAGGCAAAACGGCAGCACCCACAATTTCAGCCCAGTGGATTTAGGGAACTCAAAAACCGGCAGCGGCTGATCAAACGCTGCTGTTCTTGGGTAAATCAGCGCCAAAACACCTGCGCCGTCCAACATCGAGACTTCCTTTTGGGACGCCTTGTTGCGCATGGTCACTCCTGCTCCTGTTCGGACGGTGACAACATTCCGGAACCAGCCTCGATGTCTTTCAGTGATTTGCCGTCGGCGTTTTTCCAGACTGCTGGGCCCTGAGCGCTTCCACCCATGACGATTGCGGCGGCTGCACTGGGGCTGGCAAACTCAACATCTTTGGCGAAAACAAAAAAATCGCCCTGCAGAAAAAGGCTCCCCGATTGGAGCAACTGGTCACGCAACTTGATGATCCACTTGCCACTGGTGTGGGTGGCCTTCTGAAAATCCTTGACGGCGGTCGAACCCTTAAACACCGTGAAGCCGTTGGGCGATCGAACGCCGGTCGCCTTGGCACCCTTGCGCGCGCAGTAGAGGGCGTTATGCAGATCTGTGGCGGACGCCACCACCGCCGTGGGCGTGAGGAAATTGCATCCAAGAACCGGTAACAACTGGGCTACACGAGAGAGAAAGACCTCCATGTCATGCAGATCGGATTCAGGCAGCTTGGAGCCGCCCCCCTTGCCGTTGACCAACTTGCACTTAGCGACATCCTGTGCAATTTCGATCAATCGGCCTTCGAGGTAGCGCACATGCGCTTTGGTCAGGTTTTCGTCTTTACTGAAAACTGCAATGACAGAATTCCAAAACTCTTTCGACAGGTGCTGCTTCAGGCGGTAGGTCACTGATTCGGCCTCGCCGATGTAAAGGAGTGGTACGCCAGATTCATCGTCGTCGCCAATTAGAAAATACACGCCAGGGTTCTTAAGTTCCTCGCGTGACATGAAGTGCTTAAGCTCAGATCTGGGCGCAGCGACAGCTTTTCCAGACCAGTTGGATATTTCAGCCGTGCGAATGCCTTGCGCGTTGCCGAAGGGAAGGAAAAGTTTGATGGTGGCTGATTTATTCATACTCATCCTTCAGACCTGTCCACCCACGCCCTTAAACTTCTCCACAAAAGCTGCGATTTTTTGAAAAACGGTCTGCTTTTTTGTCAGGTACTGCGGATTCAATGGGCTCATTTTGGGTAAAACGGTATTGAGCTCAGTACCGCTGTCACTGGCAAATTCCCGCTTGAGTGATGCAGCGATGTAGCGCTTGGCTGCCTCAGCGTTTAGGTTTTCGGAAGTGATCAGCTCTTGGGCTTCTCGCTGCTGCGCCGCTTGGGCAAAAGTAAAGAACGCTTCAATGACGCTGGCCTTATCACCGATCTGGTCCAGATCGGTCTGGTGAATAAAGTCCACCAGCAGGCTCTCTTTGGCGCGATTGCCAAGACTGGCTCGAATCACTCGACGCACTTCATCCACCAGATCTGCTTTCGTCTTGTTCTTTTTGTTGTGGTCAAAGATCAGCTCCAAGATGTAGTCTAGGTTGATTTCCTGCGACTTCAGGAGGTCTACTTCAAAGACTACGTCATCCCAATCAACAGTAGATTTATCTTTCTCATCGGCAGATTTTTGCTTGCGTAGCCAGTCGCGCACATCGTTATAGGTGGATCGATAGTCCTGAATTCTTCGATCAGGAGGGAGTGTGATAGCTTGCAATGCTGCCAAATCAGCATCGTTGAGATAGTGCTGAGCTTTGAATTCCTCAACTGCGGCTGGATCAGACACATCAACGCTTTGTAAGGCCTTCAGGCTGGCGAACTCGTCATAATTCTGCAGCACATTCTCTATGCGCAAATACTCGCCAAACAGCTTTGCAAAATCTTTTTTGTCTGCTTCCTTCTCAATCGCTGCAGGATCAGGGAAGCGTGTTTCCAACTCCTTGACCACATCCACAAAGCCACGCCTTGCCTCACCCGTAGCCACATCGGTGAAGCCTTCCATGTACTCCTTGTAGCTCTTCTCCAACACCACGTTCTTGGTGTTCTTGTCACCAAACAGGGTGATGGCATCGATGGTCGCCTGCTCTAGGTCCCTGAAAGTGACGATGTTTCCGAAGGTCTTCGTCGCATCAAAGATACGGTTGGTGCGAGAGTAAGCCTGCATCAACCCGTGAAAGCGCAGGTTCTTGTCTACAAACAACGTGTTCAGTGTGGGTGCATCAAAGCCAGTCAGGAACATGCCCACCACGATGAGCAGGTCGATTTCCTTGGCCTTCACCTGCTTGGCCAAGTCCCGGTAGTAGTTCTGGAATCCGTTGCTGTCCACGCTGAAGTTGGTCTTGAACAGCGCGTTGTAGTCGGCGATGGCAGCGCTCAAAAACTCTTTACCACTGCTGTTCATGGCAGAGACATCAAAACTTTCGTCTAGTATGTCGCCGATAGCGTCCTGCTCTTCGTTGGCAGCATACGAAAAGATAGTGGCCACTCGCAGTGGCTTGTCGCTGTCTTTTTGCAAATTCTTGAACGACTCGTAATACAGCTTGGCAGCATCCACGCTACTGACTGCAAACATAGCGTTAAAGCCCCTGTTGCCAGGTTGTAGGCGATGAGTCTTTTGCCTGAAGTTGTTCAGGATGTACTGCGTGATCTCACGAATCCGGTCGGGGTGCAACAGGGCTTGTTTGTTTTCAGCGGCGGTGAGTTTTTTCTCATCCTGTTCAGTTTCAAGGGCCTTGAACTGCGGACGAACATCGTTGTAGTCCACCTTGAACTTGAGCACCTTCTCATCTCGAATTGCATCGGTGATGACATAGGAATGCAACTCACGGCCAAACACACTGGCAGTGGTTTCAGCACCCAGTGCGTTCTCGGGGAAGATCGGCGTGCCGGTGAAACCAAACTGGTAGAACTTCTTAAATTTTTTCTTCAGGTTCTTCTGGGCTTCACCAAACTGGCTGCGGTGGCATTCATCGAAGATAAACACCACTTGCTTGCCGTAAATGGGCAAATCAGCCTCGCCCTTCATCAGGTTGTTGAGCTTCTGGATGGTGGTCACAACAATTTTGTTGTCGTCCTTTTCCAGATTTCGCTTCAAGCCCAACGTGCTGTCTGAACCGTTCACGCTGTCAGGTGAAAAGCGCTGATATTCCTTCATGGTCTGGTAGTCCAGATCCTTTCTGTCCACCACAAAGAAAACTTTGTCGATGAATTCCAGCTCTGTCGCCAGTCGCGCCGCTTTGAAGCTGGTCAGGGTCTTACCCGATCCGGTGGTATGCCAGATAAAGCCGCCACCTTCCAAATCACTCCAGCTCTTGGCTTGATAGGCGCTTTTGATCTTCCACAGAATACGTTCGGTGGCAGCAATTTGGTAGGGCCGCATCACCAACAGCGTGTTGCTGACATCAAACACCGAGTAATTCAGCAAGACATTGAGCAAGGTTTGCTTCTGGAAGAACGTGGCCGTAAAGTCTTTGAGGTCCTTGATCAGGCTGTTGTCCGACTTCGCCCAATTCATGGTGAAGTCGAAGCTGTTTTTGTTGCGTTGGGTTGTGTTGGCAAAGTATCGGCTATCGGTGCCGTTAGAAATCACAAACAGCTGCAAATACTTGTACAGAGAGTGCTCGCTGTTAAAGCTCTCCTTGCTGTAGCGGTGTACTTGGTTGAAGGCTTCACGAATAGCGACGCCTCGCTTTTTCAGCTCCACTTGTACCAGTGGCAACCCATTGACCAGGATTGTGACGTCATAGCGATTGGCATGCGAGCCCGTCTGCTCGAACTGCTTGATCACCTGCACCTTATTGCGGGCGATGTTCTTTTTGTCTAGTAGGTAGATGTTCTGTATGCGACCATCGTCAAAAACGAAGTCGTGAATATAGTCGTCGTGGACCTTGCGGGTTTTCTCGACGATACCGTCGCTGGGTTTGTATAGCCAGGTTTCGACAAATCGCTGCCACTCCCCATCTGAGAACTGCACATTGTTGAGCGCTTGCAGTTGCACACGAACATTGGCGAGCAATGCGTCAGGTGTTGTCAACCCGGGCAGGTATTCATAGCCCTGGTTTTTCAAGTCCTGAATCAACTCTCGCTCTAGGTCACCTTCACTCTGGTAGCCTTCGGCGACCTTCCATTCAGGTGAGTATTGATCAAGGACAATAAAGTTCTTCGTCTCGGCAATGGTCTTGTAATCGCTCATGCCATTTCGCCTTCAAGCCTTGGGAAGCTCAGCAACAGATCACGGTAGTACTCATATTGCTTTTTACGCAGCTCGATTTCGCGGGGCAAGCCTTCGGTGAGGGAGTGGGTCAGTGCGTCGAATTTGTCGAGGATGGTGACGATACGTGCTTGCTCGGCAATAGGTGGAACAGGAATCGGAAAATCCAAAAACATCGGCCGACGAAGTGAAGTGACAGAAGAACTTACAGACGCCTTTTGAATGTACGCATAAAAATGCGAAGCCATGCAGTGATACACAAATCTTGGCTCCATAACCTCGCTTGGAACGATGCGATACGCACGTTGGTGCAGAGCATATTTCCCTTGGGCGTAATGAAAGACTTTTCCAACCCCTGCTCCGTCACCGGCTGTGATGATTGCAGTTTCGTCAAAGTCAAAATTGTTTAGCCGTAGCGGTTCCCGGCCACGAGCATAAAAAACGTAAGCACCATCATCGACAGCGTCCTGTGTGTCATGACTACCTGTGCCAATTTTTGCCACCTCTCCCAACGTCTTCCACTCCACCTCCCCATCTTCAAAACTCAACAACTGGTCACGGTAGTGGTTGTATTGTTTTTTGCGGGTGGTCAGCTCGGTGGTCAGCTCGGTGGTCAGCTCGGTGGTCAGCTCGGTGAAGGCGTCCAGGATGCGGACGATTTCGGCTTGGATTTCAAGGGATTTTTTGGGGTTGTCTGGGCAGGGGATGGGGATTTTGAACTCCCCCATTACTGTTGAATTCAAATTATTGATAGTTGAGCTGTTCAGCATTTCGTCAAGATATTTTTGAAAAATATCGCTTGTCAAAACGTGGAACATGTACCTTGAATTTAAGCCATTGCCACACCTCACGACCCCCATAAAACCGCCAAAGTAAAAGTCAATATCGGCGTCTATAAAGGCAACTTTTCCTACGTGTTCACGGCTCCCGCTGGCAGCACTTATCAAAATATCATTTTTATGTAGCCTCTGAGTGTTTTTAACCTTCGTGTCGAAATTCACAACTTTGATGTCATCGAAATTCAATTGGTTGCTAGCAAGGGTTATGTTATTTGCGCGCAGAACCTTGTAGCCATGACCATCGGAGCTCTCACTCGATTTGTTGTAAACCAATCCGCGCACGTATTCAGCCACCATCCCTAACGGCTTCCACTCCACCTCAACGCCGTCGAGCAGCTTGTCCAAAAATTCGACACCGCTCATGCCTGCTGCTCCTCGCCTTCAATCTCGGCCACGATGGCGTCAATGTCTTTGCGCAGTTGGTCGATCTTGGCCACAGTGGTTTTGAGCTGAGCGTTGAGTTGAGCAATGTCTACCACCTCACGGTTGTCCTTGCCCGCCACATAACTGCTGACCGATAGGTTGTAATCGTTGGCGGCGACCTTGTCGAAAGGAACAGACTGAGCGAAATGCTCGATGTTTTCCTTGCTGTCGAACACTGCCATGATCTCATCAATGTGTGTGTCCAATAAGGCGTTGTTATTGGTCTCTTTCTTGAACAAGCCACTGGCGTCAATGAACTGGGTGTGGGTCTCCGTCTTGTGTTTGGACAGCACCAAAATACTCACAGAGATGGTGGTTCCGAAAAACAGGTTGGGGGCGAGCGAAATCACACTCTCGACATAGTTGTTGTCGACAAGGTACTGGCGGATTTTTTGCTCAGCCCCGCCACGGTAGAAGATGCCAGGAAAGCAAACGATGGCAGCGCGACCTTTGGCCGAGAGGTAGCTTAGAGCATGCAGCACAAAGGCAAAGTCGGCCTTAGATTTTGGAGCCAGCACACCGGCTGGGGCAAAGCGCTCGTCGTTGATGAGCGTAGGATCGTCACTACCAATCCACTTGACCGAATACGGCGGATTTGAAACGATGGCATCGAAAGGTTTGTCATCGCCAAAGTGAGGCTCAATGAGGGTATCGCCCAGCTGGATGTTGAACTTGTCGTAATTCACGTTGTGCAAGAACATGTTCATCCGTGCCAAGTTGTACGTGGTGTGGTTGAGTTCTTGGCCGAAAAATCCATCCTCAATGATGTGAGCGTCAAACTGTTTTTTGGCTTGTAGCAGCAAAGAGCCAGAGCCACAGGCCGGGTCATAAATCTTGTTGATGCTGCTTTGTCCGTGCATGGCCAACCGAGCAATCAGCTTGGAAACCTGCTGCGGTGTGAAGAACTCGCCCCCAGACTTGCCAGCGTTGGCAGCGTAGTTGGAGATCAGGAACTCGTAGGCATCGCCAAACAGGTCGATGTGGCTGGCATCGAAATCGCCGAAGTCCAGTTCAGCCACCCCTTTGAGCACTGCAGCCAAGCGAGCATTCTTATCTTTGACGGTGTTGCCCAAGCGGTTGCTGGTGGTGTCAAAGTCGGCAAACAGACCACGGATGTCGCGCTCAGACGGGTAACCTAAGGCAGATGTTTCAATGGCCGAGAAAACCGCTGCCAGGTCAGTATTCAGGCTGTCATTGGTGTTGGCGGTGGCTGCGACCCGTGCAAACAGCTGGCTGGGGTAGATAAAGTATCCCTTGGTCTTGATGGCGTCGTCACGGATTTCTGGCGTGATCACAATATCGTTCAGCTTGGCGTACTGAACGCTGTCATCGCCCCCTTCGATGTAGGCAGCAAAGTTTTCGCTGATGAAGCGGTAGAACAGAGTACCCAGCACGTATTGCTTGAAGTCCCATCCGTCCACGGCACCTCGGACATCGTTGGCAATTTGCCAGATCCGGCGTTGAAGTTCGGCGCGTTGTTGCATGCTGGTCATGTTTAGTTTCTCGTTGGTTCGTTTGTTCTGGTTTTTACATGCTTATTTCACGGCGCCACTAATCTGACGCTCGGAAAATAATTCCTATATCGCCGAGTATCTCGGGTTAATAACGGCAAGCCGCTGACAGCGGCGTGGGCACCGATAAAAAAATCCCCGAGCACATTGTTTTTCACGCCCCCGCTGCGGCGGTACTGCACAAAGGCTTTGCCCGCCAAAAACAAAGCGGGCTTGGGTATGTCCAGCATGCGCAGTTCCATGCCGTCTAGCACTTGGTCCAGCGCTTCGACGGTAGAAAACGTCAGCGACAGCTCGGAGTAGATGATGGGGTTGATGGCCAGCCGGTGCACCTTGGACTGCGCCTGCAGCTGCGCGACGGACCAGTCAGCCCAGTCCGGGTCGTTTTCCAGGACATCGACCAGGACGTTGGTGTCGACCAGCATCAAGCCTCACCGCGCAGCAGCGCCATCAGGTCTTGCGTGCGCCACTTGACATCGGCCTTGCCGCGGGCGGCTTCGAACCGGTCAGGCTTGCGCTTGGCTGAGCCCTCGGCCTTGTGGATCACCACTTCGCCGTCTTGGTTGACAGCAAAGTCCACCGGCATGCCGGGGTGCAGGCCCAGGGCATCGCGGATCTGTTTGGGGATGGTGACTTGCCCCTTGATGGTGAGCGTGGTCGACATGCAGCCTCCTGTGTTTTACGATCGATTCTATAGTAATACCAGCCTGTGATGGTGGCAATACATGCGTTTTGCCAAGCCATACAAGAGGGAACAACCATCACAAACGTCACGACCATCACAGACGGGCCCACCGGTGATCTTGGTGATGGTCGTGACGGTGATTCCCTTTTGTTTTACCTTGTCAGGACGTGCATGTAGGGTGTGAGCTCAACGCACACCCTCGCACCGATGTCAACGGCATCAGATTTAATATACTGATGTTTTATCCAGTATTTTCATGAACAAATCCACCGCCCCTACCAACTGCCTGCGCTACTGGGATCTGGCCGATCACATCCGCATCAATGACGCCATTGCCTTGTGGTGCGGCGTCGAGCCTGCCCATCTGACCAGTCTGAACTTCGAGACCCAGTGCATGAGCGCCAAGCGTGCGGCCCTGGTTGCCGCCCTGCGCTCAGAACGGCTGGAGTACGAGGACTTGGGCATCGTCACCGCCCGTGGCCAAGTGTTCAAGGGTGCACCCATCGACGAGTTGCTGGACAAGGACCGGCTAGTCATCAATAAGGCCAGCCTGCGCCGGTGGTTTGAACAGTTGCCCTTCGAAGATCGCCCCGCCTTCTTGTTTGACGAGGCCCGTCAAGCAGTCCTGCCGGACGGCAGTGATGCCGCAGAAATGAACAGCCTCAAGGCCATTGCAGTGATGGGACACCTGCTGGCCATCTCCGCTGGCAAGTACCGCGCGGGCGAGCGCCCCAACGCACAGGCCATTGGCGAGTCTGTCAATGAAGCGGCCCAGGCATTCTTTGGCAGTGATTTGCGTGGATACGCGTCCTTCCACAAGAAGCTCGGTTCAGCATTGCGCAACTTTAGCGACGAACTTCCAGCGCGCTTTCGAGAAAACTGAACTTCAGAAAACCATTCTGAAATTCGGCGGGTGAACAGGGCGCCCGCGCCCAGAC
Organism: Hylemonella sp. UBA6679; assembly: GCA_002454975.1. Classification (GTDB taxonomy): domain Bacteria; phylum Pseudomonadota; class Gammaproteobacteria; order Burkholderiales; family Burkholderiaceae_C; genus Hylemonella. Next base: position 1,853 of record DKJZ01000011.1, on the reverse strand, counting down.
TGGCGGCATTCCAAATGAACCGGAAGGAATGCCGAAATGCCCAAAAGGGTCCGAACACCTGCCAGCGCCGCTGCCCTGCGCGCTGAATTCTGGCAAGCGCCCATCGAGGCCTTGCTGGACCGTAAAACTGCCGCTGCCGGGATGGGTTACACCGTCGGCTGGCTCGAATGGGTCGCCACGCACGGCGGCGGGCCCACCCTCACCAAGATCGGACGCACCGTCCGCTACCGCAAAGCCGATGTACTGGCCTGGCTTGACGCCAACAGCCGCCGCATTGAGCGCACTTCCGAACTCGCGGATCGGGGGTGATGGTGAGTCATACCCCTTCCCCCGATACCCAAACAATAGAAGGGCATCGTCACCACCATCACGACCATCACGTCACGGGTCTGCCCGGTGACGGTTGTGATGATGGTGACGGTCGTTCTCTCTTGTTAGACATCGGCGAAACACACATATCGCCTGCTGATGCGACCGTCACGGACGCGGCCACCGGACACACCGAAGGTTCGGACGCCAATTCCGACCCCCAGACTGATGAGCCGGCCGACCCAGAAACCCATCCCGTCGGCGTGATCGAAGCGGCCCTGGTGCGACTGGTCGATGACGTCGGCGTCCTGGCCGAAGAACCGGTGGTGCGCGCCTTCACGGTGCTCAAGGCCACCGACATGGCCACCTACCTACGCCTGCGCCACGCGGCCAAGATCACCAATCGCGGCTGCTCGGTCACGGTGCTGGACAAACTGGTCAGCAAGGAACTGCCCGACAGCGACAACGATTCTTCGGCCATCGATGACCTGGTGGACATTGGCCGCACCCAGTGCCAACTGCACCACGATGCCGACCGCCTGGCTGTGGCCATCATTCCCATGGCGGACCGCCAAGAAGTCTGGCGGGTGGTTTCCACCGGCTACGAATCCTGGCTGCGAGCCGCCTACTGGCGTGCCAAGGAATCCGGCGTGCCGGACACCACCTTGCGTGCAGCCCTGGCCACCCTGTCGGCTGCCGGTGTCAACGATGGCGATGAAGTGGCGGTTCACCTGCGCGCTGCTGAAGCCGAGCCGGGCTATCTGATCGACCTGTGTGACGAACAGTGGCGCGCAGTCCACGTCACCGACCGGGGCTGGCGGGTGCTAGGCACATCGCCGCAACTGTTCACACGCACGCAATCGCAGCGCCCGCTGCCCATGCCGCAACCCGGCGGTGATCTGGGACTGCTGTGGCAGCACGTGAACATTCCGGCCGACCGGCGCCTGATGGTGCTGACCTGGCTGCTGGATTGCTTCCGCCCCGACACGCCGTTCCCGGTGCTGGAGTTGGTCGGCGAGCAGGGCTCGGCCAAGTCCACCACGCAGTCGGTCCTGCGCAGCCTGGTTGATCCCAACAAGGTGATGCTGCGCGGTCGCCCTAAGACGGTGGAGGACATCTTCGTGGCGGCCCAGAACAACTGGCTGGTCTCTTACGAAAACCTCTCTGGCCTGACGGCCGAGCAGCAAGACGCCTTCTGCACCCTGGCCACCGGCGGTGGCTTTGCCTCACGGCAGCTCTACACCAACAGCGAAGAACACGTGATGGAAACCAAGCGGCCGGTGGTCTTGAACGGCATTGCCGTGGTCGCCACCCGTCCGGACCTGATTGACAGGGTGATTCACGTGAGCATGCCGGTGATCCCGGCCACAGCCCGCAAGGACGATGCCGACACCCATGACGCCTGGGAGCGCGACCGAGCGCAGGTGTTCGGTGCCTTGCTGGACCTGTTCGCCGCAGCGCTGGCCATCCTGCCCAGCGTCACCCTGACGCGCAAACAGCGCATGGCCGACTACGAACGCTTGGGTGAAGCCGTGGCCCGTGCA
>DKJZ01000009.1 GCA_002454975.1 Hylemonella sp. UBA6679 | reverse complement strand
GAGCATTTTTTCAACGGCCTGCTAAGGTCCAGATGTAGTCAAACATCGACACATCGGAGCGCTTCATCACCGTCTCCACCAGATCGCTGTAAGCGCCTTTGATGCCGGGGTACCAGCTCAACTCGCCGGTCATGCCCTCGATGTCTTTGCCAACCTGTCGGCTCAGAGCACCGGTCAACATGGTGTGGTGCACATCCATGGCGCGCACCTTGAGCTGGCGCATTTGCTGCACCAAAGGCACCGAGGCGTTGTCAAACGAGCTCACATAAATGATGTCAGCCTTGGCCGCTCGTACCTTGGCGATCAATGCGGTGAAGTCCTTGAGCTCGGCAGAGAACGTCTCGTTGCCCAGCACCTTCAAGCCCTGCTCTTCGGCCTTCTTGCTCCAAGTTGCCGTAATGCCTTTCATCACCGGGTTGTCGTGGGTGATGAAGAAGATCGTCTGCGGCTTGGGGCTGACGGTGGTCAACATCTCGAAATAACGTGCCGACCAATTGGGCACCACTGGAAACGGTGTGCCCCATATGTACTTCAGGCCGCGGTCGTAAACCGAGGGTGTGGCCACGTTGGCCATCACCATGGGAATCTTGTGCTTGTCAGCCACAGGCGGCACCGGGCCGCCCAGCGACGACCAGTCGGGGCCAACAAAGAAGTCCACCTTGTCCACGGTAGCCATCTTCTCGAACAGTGCCACGGCTGTGGCCGGCACGCTCTGGTCGTCATAGATGACAAATTTGAGTGGCAGCTTTTTGTTGCACGCCTTCACGGCGATGCCACCAGACTTGTTCACTTCTTCAGCGAACACCTCGGTCATCTTGCGCCAGCGGTCGGCCAGTGTGGAGAAAGGGCCGGTCTCGGAAATGGTGGTTCCAAAGACGATGGGCTCTGTGCATGAACCTTGTGCGGCATGCGCAGGCAGGTAAGTTGCCAGCGCCGCAGCGCCCATCATCAGGTGACTGAGTGTCTTCATTGCTTGTCTCCTCGTTGTTAAATCGGTGGGGGATCTCATGGGTCAGAAATCAGGCTTCGATCAGCGTGGCGTCACGGCGTTGAGCCGTTGAGGCCCTGCCAGCGTTGCACCAAGTCGCGGTGGTCGATGTCAAAGAGGTCGAGCACGCGGCCTACGGTGTGGTTGACGATGTCGTCCAGCGAAGTCGGGCGGGTGTAGAAGGCGGGCACTGGCGGGCACACAATGCCGCCCATCTCGGTCACCGCAGTCATGTTGCGCAGGTGCGCCAAGTTAAGCGGAGTCTCGCGGGCCAGCAGCACCAGGCGGCGGCGCTCCTTGAGCGCCACATCGGCTGCGCGGCTGATGAGGTTATCGGCCAGACCATGGGCGATCTCTGCGAGCGTCTTCATCGAGCACGGGGCGATCACCATCCCAGCGGTCCGAAACGAGCCACTGGAGACTGCGGCACCAATGTCCTTAACGCTGTGCACCACATCAGCCAGGGCTTCGATGTCAGCGCGTTTGATGCCCAGCTCCTCAGAGGCCGTCAGCACACCTGAATTGGAAATGATCAGGTGGGTTTCCCACTCAGGCAAAACGCGCAGCTGTTCTAGCAAGCGCACACCATAGATGGCGCCGCTGGCACCCGTGATGGCCACGATCAAGCGCTTTTTCTGTGATGGGTTCATGACTGCAAAGCTCCTGTTTGCCAGTTGATGCGCACACCCACACGCACCTCATTGGCAAGCTCGATCTCGGCCTCTCCAGGAATGCGCACCTTGGTAAACACATGCTCGTGGTAGACCGCCGGACGGGTTGCGTCCAGCCCCATCTTTGCGCTGAGCCCTTGGAGGTGAGTTGGTGGGGCCTCGCCATCCGCAAAATGCTGACCCACCGTGGTGGACGGATCCAGCACCGAGCCTTGCGCACCAGGGATCACCACCAAATCGCGGTCGGCTTGGAAGCGCGTAGCCACAGCCCACTCAACTTGCTGCGGCTCATGCACATCGACATCGTCATCCACCACGATCACCTGCTTGATGTCGTAGTGCGCACCGAAGGCTGCGCAAATCACGTTCTTGGGCTGCCCCTCGTGGGCCTTGCGAATCTTGACGAACAGGTGGTAGCGACCCACACCGCCAACCGACAAGTGCACGTCCAACACATTAGGGAAACTGCGCTGCAGGTGGGCCAGCAAGGTCGCCTCACGCGGGATGGAACCAAGAAGCAGGTGCTCTTTTTCTGCGGGCACAATGGTGTGATAAATGGGTTGTTTGCGGTGCGTGATGGCATCGACCTCGATGACCTCGCGGCGCTCGCGTGCGCTGTAGTACTTGGGGAATTCACCGAACGGCCCTTCAAGCTCGCGTACCCCTGGGAGCAGCTTGCCTTCGATCACGATCTCGCTGTTGGCTGGCACATGCACGCCATTCGTTTGGCACTTCACCACGGGCAGCGGCGCGCCGTGCAGCGCACCGGCAATCTCCAGCTCATCACAGTCGATGGGGGCAATCGCCTGCGAGGCCAGCAGCGTCAGCGGGTCCACGCCGATCACCACCGCCACCTCCAGCGCTTGCTGACGCGATTCGGCCTCTTTATAAAAAGCCAACAGGTGCCGAGGCAACATCAAGATGGCCATGTGTGTGCCCGAGTGCACTTGAATACGGTTGATCGAAACGTTCTGCACACCCGTGACTGGGTTGCGCGCAATCACCAGCCCTGCGGTGATGTAAGGGCCGTTGTCGTGCTCGCTGTGGGTAGGCACAGGCAAGAGCTTGAGCACGTCCGCGCCAAGGTGCACGACTTGCTGGCAAGGTGCTTGCGCAGCACTCACCTCTTGGCTGGGCAGGGGCTTTTCCGCGGCCTGTCGAAAGCGCGTCAACAAGCCTGCTTCAGACACGCCCATGGCCTCAGCGATCCAACTGCGCTGCGACATGAAGCCCGACACAACCGGCACAGTGCCACCACCCGCACTGGGAAAGAAAGCGGCTTGTCGGCCATCCAACTTTTTGGCCAACGCAGCCAAGCGATGCGTCAAGGGCACGCCTTCGTGCAGCACGGCAAGTCGACCGGTCGACTCCAGATGGGCCAGCCATTGGCGCAGGTCGCGAAAGGGCGCGGCAGTGGGGGTTTGCTTGTTCATGGCATCGGCCTTTCTCAACATGAGATCTACATTCAGTTAGAAACACGCCCAACGAACTTCCAACATCGCGCAGGGCTCCGCTGAGGATGGGGACCACCCTGAGGCATCAGCGTGTTTGGAGGTTGGAGGTACGGGCTAGAAGATCACTCGGCGGTGATTCGGCCTTGTACGACGACCTTCTTCCACAAAGCCATCTGTGCGTCGATGAAGGCTTTGAACTGCGCAGGACTGCCCCCGTCGGGCACCACGCCTTGTTGTTCAAAGGTCTTTTTGACGTCAGGCAGGGCCAGTACCGTGTTGAGGTCTCGGTTCAAACGTTCGACCACGTCGGCCGGCGTCCCCGCAGGCACCACAAAGCCATGCCAAGACGACACCTCGTAATTCGGCAGGCCAGCCTCGCTCACCGTAGGAATCTCAGGCATCAGCGGCGAGCGCTTCGCGTTGGCGATCGCAATCGGTCGGACCTTGCCCGACTGAATGAAGGGCAGCACATGTGGCAAGGCATCGAAGGCCAGATCAATCTGTCCACCCGCTAGATCGGTCAAGAGCGGTGTGCTGCCCTTGTAGGGCACCTGCATGAGTTGTACGCCAGCCATTGCCTCGAAGTGCGCCATGGCCAAGTGGTTGGATGACCCCGCCCCTGATGAACCGTAGTTCAGGGCGTCAGGGCGCGCCCGGGCTTTTGTCAGCACATCACCCAAGGTCTGCAAAGGCGAGCGGGCATGGGTCACCAACAGCATGGGCGAGCGACCGGCCAGCACCACTGGCGCAAAGGCCTTCTCGCTGTCGTAAGGCAAGGATTTGTACAACCAGGGATTGGCTGCAAATGGAAACTGAATCACGAGCAGCGTGTGCCCGTCTGGGGCTGCGGTGGCCACGGCTTGGGTGCCAATCACCGTACCGCCGCCGGGCTTGTTGTCCACCACCACCGGCTGCTTCCACAGCTTGCTCAACTGGTTAGCCGCAAGACGCCCCAAGGTGTCGTTAAAGCCCCCAGGGGGATAAGGCACAACGATGCGCACCGGCTTGCTCGGGAAGCTGGCCGACGGTGCAGGACTTTGTGCCAGCGCCAAGGGGATCGCAAGCACGCCCGTGATGGCGGCCAGCAAGGCTCTGCCAATCGCCCGGGGGCCAGGTGAACTACACCGCTGCATCATTTCTCCTCATTGTCGTCTGGCCCTTTTGAAGGGTCACAAACTGTTGTATGGAAGAAATTCTAGGAACCGATCTACATCATGTCTATTAATATATATTGATCAAATTAATCATAAATGATGATGTAAGATTTCTTCACAAAAACTGCGATGGAACTCCGACAAATCCAATACTTTCTCGCGCTCTACGAAGAAGGGTCCATGACCCGGGCAGCCAGCCGAATGAACGTGGTGCAACCGGCGCTGAGCATGCAGCTGGCCAAGTTAGAAAACGAGATCGGTCAGCAGCTGTTTCATCGCAACACACGCGGCATGGTCCCTGCCCCAGCCGGCCATCTGATGTACAAGTTGTTTCGCCCCTTGCTGGCTGAATTTGCGCAGGCTCGTGACCAACTGATGCAGACCGATGGTGAGCTCAGCGGCCATGTGTCGATCGGGCTCATCGCCAGCGTAGCGCAAGACCTTTTGGCCAAGGTGCTGACCGCGTTCTCCGAGGCTCACCCACGCGTGACCCTGGCGCTGAGCGACGGCTACACCCCGATGCTTTGCAAAGCCGTCACGCAGGGGCAGCTCGACGCTGCCATCATCAACCAACCACGACGCCAGTTGGCACTCAACAGCCACCCTCTGCTCAGCGAAGATTTTGTTCTGGTCACTGGGCACAAGCACCCCCCGCTTGCCGAGACCTTGGCACTGCGCGAAGCAGTGGGGCTCAAGCTCGCATTACCAACACGCTTGCACGGTCTGCGCGATATTTTGGACAGCATCACCCAGGCAGAGGGCATCGCCCTGGCCCCTGCCCTGGAGGTGGACTCCATCAACGCCATCTTGCAACTGGTGGAGATGGGAACCTATGCCGCGCTGTTACCGCGCATCGCTGTTCGTAGCCGCGTGCAAGATGGCAGCCTGCGCGCGCACACGTTGGTCGACCCACCCCTGACACGCCAAGTGGTTTGCGTGACCCACCCCCTTCGTCCGCTCAGCCCTGCGGCCGCCGCGTTCATCAATTTGCTCGAGCAGCACGCCCAGTCCAAAGCCGCCCAAACCCCAACGGCGGCTTGAGTCACGAACCAAGGATTTCCCATGGCCTCAACCGCGACCCGTCCGGCCGACCTCGACACCCCGCTGTGGCGCTATGCACTGGCCTTGTACCGCCGTGAAGGCGTGGCGCCAGCCTGCTTGACGCTACAAGCCCACCTCGGGCTGGATGTGTGCATGCTCATCTATGCGCTTTACGCGGCCCACAGCCGCTGCGAGGTAAGCCCTGCCACCGTGACCCACGTCGATCAAGGGCTGAAGGCTTGGCGCGAGCAGGTGGTGCTGCCGCTGCGCCAAATCCGTCAAGCCATGAAAGTAGGCGTGCACGAGATTGCACCCGACCTCAACCACTGGGTGCGAGAGCAAATCAAGGCCACCGAGGTGAACGCCGAGCAGGTGGCCTTGGCCTACCTGAACACGCACTTAGCCAGCTTGCCACAAGCCACCTACGCACAAGACAAGTCGCCAGATGCAGTCCAACATGCGCTGCGGTGCGTGCTTGGCCACTTTGCGCACATGAACAAGCACCCCCTGGAAACCTTGCAAATGCCCGATGTGCGTACGGCAGCTGGGCTGCTTGCGAGCGAAGCCATAGGCTTGCAGCAGGCTGTGAACGACGGGCTTAAGCTCTAAACTCTGACCTCAACCTTGCGACCAAGCACCCTCATGCTGCATTACCAAACCATCCCCGTAACACCCTTCCAGCAAAACTGTTCGCTCGTCTGGTGCGACCAGACCATGACGGCAGCCATCATCGACCCGGGTGGCGACCTGGACATGCTGCTGGCCGAGGTGGCGCGCCTGGGCGTCAAGCTCGAGCAAATTTGGCTCACCCATGCGCACATCGACCACGCAGGGGGCACCGCGGTGCTGGCCAAACAGCTGTCAATTCCCATCATTGGCCCGCATGAGGGCGACCAGTTTTGGATTGACGGTCTGCCCGAGCAAAGCCACCGCTTTGGTTTTGCCCACGCCGACAGCTTCACCCCCACGCGCTGGCTGCACGATGGCGACACGGTGCAACTGGGTCAACACACCTTGCAGGTGCGGCATTGCCCGGGTCACACGCCTGGCCATGTGGTGTTTTACTCGCCCGAACTCCAACGCGCGTTTGTGGGCGATGTGCTGTTTGCCGGCTCCATTGGCCGCACAGATTTTCCGCAGGGCGACTTCGACACCCTCATCAAGAGCATCACCGAGCGGCTCTGGCCCATGGGGGACGACACCGTGTTCATCCCCGGGCACGGCCCAGAGAGCACCTTCGGGCGCGAACGCAAAACCAACCCTTACGTGGGTGGCACCTGAGGCCTGAGCACGCAGGTCAGCGCGTGGCTTTGGCCCGCTCGTAAAAGGGCAGCACCTTGTCGAGGTTGCGCTCGATTTGGTCGATGCGGGTGCGCCCCGAGGGGTGGGTGGACAGCCACTGCGGTGGCGCGTCTTTGTTGGACGCACTCATTTTTTCCCAGAGGCTCACACCCGCGCGCGGGTCAAAGCCCGCACGTGCGGCCAGCTCCATGCCCACCAGGTCGGCCTCGCTCTCGTCTTCGCGGCTGAACTCCAGGCTGAGCAAATTGGCCCCACCACGCGCGATGCTGTCGGTCAGGCGCGGGTCGATGCCAAACAAGCTCGCTGCCAGCGCCCCACCAATGCGCGCTGCACCTTGCGTGACGGCGGTTTTGCCCATGCGCTCGCGCGCGTGCTCACGCAGCGCGTGCGCAATTTCATGGCCCATCACCATGGCCACCTCGTCGTCGCTGAGCTGGAGCTGCTCAAGAATGCCGGTGTAAAAAGCAATCTTGCCCCCGGGCATGCAAAACGCGTTGATTTGCTTAGAGCCAATGAGGTTGACTTCCCACTTCCAATGCTTGGCGCGCGGGTTCCATTCCAGCGCGTAAGGGACGAGCTTGTTGGCGATGGTGCGCAGCCGCACCACCTGCGGGTGGTTGGGCGCACCCAGCGCGTTTTTTTTCTCGGCCTGGGCCAGCAGCTGGGCGTACTGTTGCTTGGCCTGCTGCTCCACATCGTCAGCCGGCACGAGTTGGCTGAACCGGGAGGCCTCACCCACCTCCACACCTTCGCGGGCCTGCGCTGGCTGCACCGACACCACCATGCTGGCCGCGGCCAGCCACACCCAATAACTGCGTTTGAACATCCAAAAATCATAAGGGCGCTGCAGAATTTCTGCACGCCACTTTGCAATGCCGTGCGCTGGCTGCGTGTGGGTCGGGCTTTATGATGGGCCCATGTCTGAATCTGTTGCTCAGCCCCAGCCTTCCAAGCCCCGGTGGCGCGACACCTTCAAGGTCTACCTCGAGCCCGCCACCTTGCGCATGTTGATGTTGGGTTTCTCGGCCGGCTTGCCGCTGCTGCTGGTGCTGGGCACCTTGAGTTTTCGCTTGCGCGAAGCGGGCATCGACCGCACCACCATTGGTTATTTGAGTTGGGTGGGCCTGGCTTATGCCTTCAAGTGGGCTTGGGCGCCGCTGGTGGACCGCTTGCCCCTGCCCGTGTTGCAACGCTGGCTGGGCTGGCGGCGCAGCTGGTTGGTGCTCTCGCAATGCGTGATTGCCGCGGGCCTGGTGGGCATGGCCTTGCACGACCCACGCGCCGGCCTGGAGCCCTTGGTGTGGTGCGCCCTGGTGGTGGCATTTGGCTCGGCCACGCAAGACATTGCCCTGGATGCGTTTCGCATTGAGTCGGCCGGCACCGAGCGCCAAGCCGCGCTGGCTGCGGCCTACCAAACTGGCTACCGCTTGGCCATGATCTGGGCCGGTGCGGGCGTGCTGTGGGTGGCCGCGCGTTTTGAAACCGGCAGCGGCGGCTACCAGCAAGCAGCCTGGCAAATGGCTTACCTGGTGATGGCATTGAGCATGACGCCTGGCCTGATCACCGTGCTGCTCAGCCCCGAGCCAGCGCGCCGCGCCACCCCACCGGCGCGCAACCTGGCCACGTGGCTGCGCGAGGCTTTGGTCGCGCCCTTTGCCGACTTTGTGCAGCGCTACCGCTGGCAAGCCGCGCTGATTCTGAGCCTGATTGCGGTCTACCGCATCAGCGATGTGGTCATGGGCATCATGGCCAACCCGTTTTATGTGGACATGGGTTACAGCAAAGACGAGGTGGCCGCCGTCACCAAGGTGTTTGGGGTCATCATGACGCTGGCGGGGGCGTTTGTGGGCGGCGTGCTGGCCATGCGCCTGGGCGTGATGCGCGTGCTCATGCTGGGCGCCGTGCTCAGCGCAGCGAGCAACCTGCTGTTTGCCTGGCTGGGGTCGCGCGGGCATGACTTACACGCCCTGGTGTGGGTGATCTCGGCCGACAATTTGTCCAGCGGCATTGCCTCGGCCGCGTTCATTGCCTACCTCTCGAGCCTGACCAACATCCAGTACTCGGCCACGCAATACGCTTTGTTCAGCTCCATGATGCTGCTCGCGCCCAAATGGCTGGCGGGGTTTTCTGGCCAGTTTGTGGACCACTTCGGCTACGCGCCTTTTTTCATCAGCACGGCGTGCCTGGGCCTGCCGGTGCTGATTTTGATTGCACTGGCGCAGCGCCAGCAGCGTTAACGGTCTGCGCCTCTCTCCAAGCTCAGCCACGCAACACCATGACACCAACCCAAACGCTGAAGCAAACACGGGTGTTTAACAACGCCGACACCATCCGCCTGCTGTGGCCGATTTCGCTCACAGTCACGGCAAGCAGCGTGTTTGTCATGGCCTTCAACTTTTTTGCGCTGGGTGGCTTGGTGCGGCCCACAGCGGTGATTACAACTTTGGTGGGTCTTTTGACCTTGCTGTTGCTGCGCGCCGGGCAAGTCACGGCCGCAAGTTTTTTGATTTGCCTAGGGATTGCCGTGGCGAGCTGGGCCGGCGTGAGCGTGGCCGGCACGCTTTACAACGTGAGCTTTATTGCGCTGCCCATCGCGGTTGTGTTGACCACGTTTGTGCTGGGTCGCAGTTGGGCTTTGGGCCTCACGCTGCTCAATGCCCTGGTCGGGATGTACTTTTTTCACCTCGAAAAAAATTCACCTGTCGTAGGCATTGCAGCACCAATTGAGAACGTGTTGACCGTCATTGTGACCGTGCCGTTCATCGCCTACCTGATGAGCTTTTACTTTCACAAATCGTATTTGCGCAAGTTACAAGAGCTGCAAGACAACCAAACCCAACTGGCCCTGGAACGTGACCGACTCGACGAGCTGGTGCTTGAACGCACCCATGAGCTCAAGCTGGCCAAAGAAGTGGCTGAAACCGCTAACCGCGCCAAAAGTGACTTTCTCACCGCCATGAGCCACGAGCTGCGCACGCCGCTCAACGCCATTCTTGGCTACAGCCAACTGCTGGAGCACGACCCCAAGCTAAGCCCTGCGCAGCGCGACCACGTGCAAGAAATCTACAGCGGCGGCAAGCACCTGTTGGGGCTGGTGTCGGATGTGCTGGACCTGAGCAAAATCGAATCTAGCCACATGTCGGTCAAGCTCGACAACCTGGCCTTGGCACCCTTGGCAACAGACTGCGTTCACCTCTCCCAAGCCTTTGCAGACAAACACCAGGTCGCCTTGAACGTGGCGCTGCAAGACCACGTGTGGCTCACGGCAGACCCCATGCGGCTGCGCCAGGTGCTGCTCAACCTGCTGAGCAACGCCATCAAGTACAACCGGCCCGGCGGCTTTGTGCGCTTGAGCGCACGCCAGCACGACGCCAAAACTGTGCACATCGACGTGATCGACAACGGGCGCGGCATTGCCGAAGACACGCGCGCCCATGTGTTTGAGGCTTTCCACCGCGGCGCGGCCGATCGCGATGAGGTGGAGGGCACCGGCGTGGGCCTGACCATCACTCAAAAGCTTGTGCACCTCATGCACGGTGAGATTGGGTTCGAAAGCACTTCCGGCCTTGGTTCACGCTTTTGGGTGAGGTTGCCTGGCTACACCTTGGCCACTGGGTCAACAACGCCCGATGCCGCGCCTGATGCCAGCACAACACCAGCCAGCCCCCACCAACACACCGTGGTGTGTGTCGACGACAACCTGGCCAATTTGCGCTTGCTCGAACACATCCTGAGCACCCGCCCTGACTTGCGTGTGCTCAGCGCCTCCAGCGCGCAAGAAGGCATGACCTTGATCACCCAAGAGGTGCCAGACCTGGTCTTGCTCGACATCGCCATGCCGCACATGAGTGGCTTTGAGGTGCTGGCGCATTTGCGTACCCTGCCTGCCTTGAACAACACCCCCATCATGGCGGTGTCTGCCAACGCCATGCCTCAAGACATGGCCCAAGGCCTGGAGGCAGGCTTCGCGGCTTACATCACCAAACCCATCGACGTGGTGGCCTTGCTGGCCGAGGTCGATCGTTTGCTGCCGGCCTGAATGGCCTGTGCGGCTTGGCTGACTGACCCCATGTTCATGGGATATCCCTCGCCCCTGATCTCACCTACAGTTGAACCGTTCGCTGTCACAGATCAGGGCGCACAAGAACAGAGTGAACCACACCACCTTGTGCGAAGAGGTCCAACGACGTTCCTTCGGGAACCCTTCACAAGCCACCCTCAAGGCAACTTGGGGTGGCTTCTTTTTTGGTGCCTTCTCGACAGGTTCTGCTTCAAATCAGCGGCACATTGGCGAAAATGAGCGCTTTACTTGCGCTGCACCACACCATGCCATCACTGCACACCCGTTTGACCCGCGCGTTCGATCTGCGCACCCCCATCGCACTGGCCCCCATGGCGCTGGCCACCGGTGGCGCCTTGGCGGCGGCCTGCGTCCAGGCTGGTGCCTTGGGCCTGGTGGGCGGGGGCTATGGCGACTTGGCCTGGACCCAGCGCGAATACCAACTCGCTCTTGATTTGATAGCGCCTGAGTACCGTCACGCCTTGGGCATTGGCTTTATCACTTGGAAATTAGATGAAGATGCCAGCGCCCTGGATTGGGTGCTGGGTTTGCCCGCAGAGGCGCGACCACGCGCGCTCATGTTGTCCTTTGGCGACCCACGGCCCTACGCTGCGCGCATTGCTGCGAGCGGTGCCCAACTCTTGTGCCAAGTGCAACGCCTAGAGCAGGTGGACATGGCCCTGCAAGCGGGTGCCAGCGTCATCATCGCCCAAGGTGGCGAGGCTGGCGGCCACGGTGCCAACGCGCAAGAAGGCCGCGCCACCTTCACCCTGGTGCCTGAAATTGCCGACCATCTCGCGCGCCACGCGCCGAGCACCCTGCTGCTGGCAGCCGGTGGCGTGGCCGATGGCCGCGGTCTGGTCGCGGCTCTGGCCCTGGGTGCCGATGGTGTGCTGGTGGGCTCTCGCCTGTGGGCCAGCACCGAAAGCCTGGCGGCCCCCGGCGCCAAAGCTGCGGCCGTGGCAGCCGGTGGTGACGACACCGCGCGCAGCGGCGTGTTTGATGTGTTGCGCCGTAAAAACTGGCCTGCCCCCTACGACTTTCGCGCACTGCGCAACGACCTGCACAGGCAGTGGGAAAACCGCATCGACGATCTGCGCGCCCAGCCCGACGCAGCCCGGGCCGACTACGACGCGGGTGTGGCCGCCGCCGACTTCACCCGCGCCCATGTGACGGTGGGTGAAGCCGTCGGCTTGATGCACGACGCACCAAGTGCGGCCGAGTTGGTGCAGCGCATGACGCGCGAGGCGCGGGCGGTGCTTCACCAAAAAGCCGCCCTGCTCGGGGCTTGAGTTCAGGCTTGATTCAGGCCAGCGCGGCCAACACCCGCTGGGGTGTGATGTCGTTGAGGCAGCGTAAATGCCCCAAGGGGCAGTCGCGCTCAAAGCATGGCGCGCAATCCAAGGGGGGGTGGTATTGGGCGTCGTTTTTAAGCCAGATGACGGTGGCCACATCGCTCAAGGGTGGCGTGTGCTCGGGGCTGGACGAGCCAAACATCGCCACTTGCGGCACATGCAGCGCGGCGGCGACGTGCATGAGGCCCGTGTCGTTGCTCACCACCTGGCGCGCACCGGCTATCAAGGCCATGGCCTCATCCAGGCTGGTGCTGCCGGCCAAGTTGAGCAACCGCGCGCCACATGAAGGCTGCACCACGTCTGCGGCAATGCTCGCGCAAATTTCAGATTCTTTGCCAGAACCGAGCAAAAGCACCGCAGACACGGGTGATGCCGCTATGTTATTTGTAGCATTTGCTGAGGCATGTGCCTCACCCGAGAGCAAAGCAGTGGCCAGCGCGGCAAAGTGCTGCGTGGGCCAGCGCTTGGCCGGGCCATACTCGGCGCCGGGCACCATCACCACATAGCTGTGGGGGGCCAAGCCCAGCTTGCTCAGCACAGCGCTCACCTCCGGTGCTGGCACCTGCAGTTGCGGCACGTCGTGGGCCACGTCGGTGTCGCCACTCAGCGCAGAATAAAACGCCACCATGGGCGGACGATTTTTAAGGTTTTTCAAGCGGTGCGTGAGCAAGCCCACACGCGACTCGCCCAGATACCCCACGCGTTTGGGAATATCCGCCAGCCAAGGAAGCAAAGCGCTCTTGAGGGAGTTGGGCAGCACATAAGCCACCTCAAAACACCCTTGGAGTTGCCGCGCGATGCTGCGCCGCGCCCTGAACTGCAGCCCGCCGTGGGCAAAGGGGAACTCGATCACCTCGTCCACACACGCCATGGCCCGGTACACGGGTGCGACCCAAGGCAGCGCACCCACCGTGAGCCGCTCGCCGCGTGCGTGCAAACGACGCAGCAAGGGCTCGGTCATGACAGCGTCACCGATCCACTGAGGGGCAATGACCAGGCTGGCCGTCATGGTTCATTTAATTGGGGTCTGACCCCAATTAATTCAGTGGCCGGCGTGGAAATGCTCGCCGGCTTTGAGCTGGTACACGGTGCCGCAGTAAGGGCACTTGGCCTGGCCGGTGCGGGCCACGTCCAAGTACACCTTGGGGTGGCTGTTCCACAACTTCATGTCGGCCTGGGGGTTGGGGCAAAACACCCCGCCCTGGTGGTTGAGGTCTTTGGCCAGCAGTTCAACGGTTGTCATGGTGTTAAACCTTGGTTAACCAGTGCGCGTACTTGGGGTTGCGGCCGTTGACGATGTCGAAGAAAGCGGTTTGCACTTTCTCGGTGATGGGGCCGCGGCTGCCCACGTAATCGGCCTTGCCCAGCTCGATGCGGTCGAGCTCGCGAATGGGCGTGACTTCAGCGGCAGTGCCGGTGAAGAAGGCCTCATCGGCGATGTACACCTCGTCGCGGGTGATGCGCTTTTGCACAATCTCCAGGCCCAGGTCTTTGGCAATGTGAAACACGGTGTTTCGGGTGATGCCGTTGAGGGCACCCGCCGACAAGTCGGGGGTGTAGATCACGCCGTTTTTGATCACGAAAATGTTTTCGCCAGCGCCTTCAGACACAAAGCCCGACGAGTCGAGCAGCAAAGCCTCGTCGTAGCCTTCGTCGGTGGCTTCCATGTTGGCCAGGATCGAGTTGGTGTAGTTGCTCACAGCCTTGGCCTGCGTCATGGTGATGTTGACGTGGTGGCGGGTGTAGCTGCTGGTTTTGACGCGGATACCGCGCTTCATGCCGTCTTCACCCAGGTACGCGCCCCAGGCCCAAGCCGCCACCATCAGGTGGATGGTGTTGCCCTTGGGCGACACGCCGAGCTTTTTGTCGCCAATCCAGGTCAGGGGGCGCAAGTAGCCCGACTCGAGCTTGTTCTCGCGCACCACCGCGCACTGCGCGTCCATCACCTCTTGCAGGGTGAAAGGAATTTTCATGCGCAAAATCTTGGCGCTGTTGAAGAGGCGCTCGGTGTGCTCTTCCAGGCGGAAAATGGCGGTGCCATTGGCCGTGTTGTAAGCGCGCACGCCCTCAAAAGCACCGCAACCGTAGTGCAAGGTGTGGCTCAGCACGTGGATCTTGGCGTCGCGCCAATCCACCATCTGGCCATCCATCCAGATTTTGCCGTCGCGGTCAGACATCGAGGGTGGTAGGGGGCTCATGAAGGGTTTCCTTGTGAATTCAATCGGGAGATTTTACGTGGGCTGGGCGCTGTCTTGGGCTGCATCCTCGGCTTGGGGGCGGTTGAGCTCCCAAGTCTTGAGCTTGCCGCCCACAAATTCGCAGGTCACGGTGGCATCCGACGGGTCAATCCAGCGAAAAAGCTCGGGCTGCGCATCTTTGGGCGTGAGCAGCGTGCCCAGCGAGCGGGTCATGGCAATCACGTGCATCAAGGTCACGCCCGGCTTGAGCTTGGCATTGAGCATCACAGCGCTGTCGACGTAGCCGATGGGCCGGTTGGCCGCGCGTTTCAGGACCTGCATCATGCGGGTGAAGTGCATCAACACCCACATCACCACCAAGCCTGCAGCCAAGGCCACCCCTGGCCAGCCCCATTGCTGGTACGACACGCCCAAGCCCAACAAAACCGCCGCAGGGATCAAAAAATTCTGAAATTGCATGAAACACCCTTAAGTGCGTCGATTTTCCTTGATTCCGCGCAAGCCCCTGGGCCAGGGTTTTTTTAAAGTGCACATGAGCACTTCGACAAGCCAGCGCCAGCGGCGAGCTCGAGCCCAGGCACGGCCCCAACCCTGAGACGCACTGCCATGACCACTGCCAAGCGCTACCCCACCCACCGATCTTGGACCGACCGGGTCATCACCCCAAACTGGCTCAAGTGGGCTTCGGTGATTTTGCTGTCGTACGCCCTTGGGCTGTTCACGCCCTACCTCTTGGCCAACGGCCTGCTGCCCCTGGGTTTGCTGGGCCAGGCAGGCTGGGCGCAAGACAACGGCGCGAGCAACACCACCCCAATCAAAGCGCTCACGCCAACGCAGCGCTACAACGCCGACCTTCGGTTATGCGCCGATGAGCCCTCGGGCTCAGCCCGGCTTCAATGCCGCAGAGACGCCAAAGCCGAGATGGATGCTGCCAATGCCGCTCTTAAAAACATAGCAAAACCCGCTGTACCGGCCGTCGCCTGCCCAGACTGTGGCCGCGTGAGCGCGGTGAGCATCACTGAGAAAGAAGGCGAAAGCAGCGCCCTGGGCATGATTGGCGGCGGGCTGGTGGGCGGGCTCCTTGGCAACCAGATGGGCGGGGGCATCGGCAAAGACATCGCCACCGTGGCTGGCGCCGTGGGCGGCGCTTACGCGGGCAAAGAGATTGAAAAACGTGCCAAGTCACACAAGGTGTGGAGCGTGACCGTGAGGTTCGACACCGGCAACTCAGCCAAGTTTGACTTCACCGAAGACCCGGGCTACGCCGTGGGCGATGCGGTGCAACGCAGCGGCAACTCGCTCATGCGGCGTTGACCCCTGGGCACAACAGCCCGCTTGCGCTTTACATTTGCTTTGACTTGTGAACGCGCAAGGCTTCAGCCCAAGCCGCGCACCACGTCCATGGCCTGCTCCACCCGCTCCACGGCGTGGATGGTCAGGCCCTCAATGGCTTGTTTGGGCGCATTGGCCTTGGGCACCACCGCCACGCTAAAGCCCAGCTTGGCCGCCTCACGCAGCCGCTCTTGACCGCGCGGTGCGGGGCGCACCTCGCCAGCCAGCCCCACCTCGCCAAAGGCAAAAAAGCCTTTGGGCAGGGGCTTGCCACGCAAACTGGAGGTGATGGACAAGAGCACCGCCAAATCGGCCGCAGGCTCGCTGATGCGCACGCCCCCCACCGCGTTCACAAACACATCTTGGTCCATGCAGGCCACGCCCGCATGGCGGTGTAAGACGGCCAAGAGCATGGCCAAGCGGTCGCGGTCCAGGCCCACGCTCAGGCGTCTTGGAGAAGGTCCGCCGCTGTCCACCAGCGCTTGGATTTCCACCAACAGCGGGCGTGTGCCCTCCAAGGTGACCATCACGCAGCTGCCCGGCACGGGCTCGCTGTGTTGGCTTAAAAAGATGGCGCTGGGGTTAGACACACCCTTCAAGCCCCGCTCGGTCATGGCAAACACGCCAATCTCGTTGACTGCACCAAAGCGGTTTTTGATGGCCCGCACCAGCCTGAACTGGCTGTGGGTGTCGCCCTCAAAGTACAGCACGGTATCGACCATGTGCTCGAGCACGCGCGGGCCAGCCAGCGCGCCTTCTTTGGTCACATGGCCCACCAGCACGATGGTGGTGCCGCTGGACTTGGCCGCGCGCGTGAGGTGCGCGGCGCACTCACGCACCTGCGCCACCGAACCTGGCGCGCTGGTGAGCTCACCCGAGTACACGGTTTGAATCGAGTCGATGACCGCAATGGCCGGTTTAGTGGCCGAGAGTGTGGCCAAAATTTTGTCCAGCTCAATCTCGGCCAACACCTTGACTTGTGAGCGCTCCAGCCCCAAGCGGCGCGAGCGCAGCGCCACTTGCGCGCCACTTTCTTCGCCAGTGACATACAGCGTATGGCCGCCAGCGCCTTGCCGCTGGCCTGTACCCTCGCCCACACCTTGACTCGAACGTTCAATGGCATCCAAGGCCTGCAACAGCAAGGTGGATTTACCGATACCTGGGTCGCCGCCAATGAGCACCACGCCGCCTTCGACCATGCCGCCGCCCAGCACGCGGTCGAGCTCGTCCATGCCCGTGGGGGTGCGGGCCACTTCGGTGGCTTCGATGTCGGCCAGCACAGCGACCTCGGCGGTTTTGGCCAGGGCCGCAAAGCGGTTTTTGCTCATGCTGGCCGACTCGGCCACGCCTTCAACCAGGGTGTTCCAGGCGTTGCAGTGCGGGCACTTGCCCAGCCAGCGCGGGGTGGTGCCGCCGCATTCGCTGCAGGTGTAAACCGTTTTTTCTTTGGCCATGTTGGCATGATACTGGACAAATCCACAGCCCACACTGACGCCCGAACGTCAAACGCAAGCACCCGGCTTGGTTAGCATGGCGTCATGCACGCACCTACCCAAGCCATCAGCCGTTCGGCCTTCATCACCCTGCTTTTGCTGGCCTGTTTGTTCGGGGCCAACCATGTGGCTGCGCGCTTTGCCTTCAACCACGGCGTGGATGTGGCCACCGCGGTGACCGTGCGCAGCCTGGTCACCTGCCTGGTGGTGGCGCTGGTGGTGTGGCAGCAAGGCGTGCGATGGGCCATCAACCCTCGCCAGCGCCGGGTGATGCTGGGTGTGAGCAGCCTGATTGCCATCCAAAGCCTGTGCCTGTACTCGGCCGTAGCGCGCCTGCCGGTGGCCCTGGCTCTGCTGGCTTTCAACACCTACCCGCTGTGGACCGCCATGTGGGACGCCGTGCTCTACCGCCGCGTGCCCGAGCGCGCCGTGCTGCTGGCCATGCCGCTGCTCTTGGCCGGCTTGGCCCTGGCCCTGGACGTGGTGGGCGCAGCCTCGGGCCTGACTGCGTCTGAGCAGTGGGGGCGCATTGGCGCAGGCGTGGCGTTTGCGCTCACGGCCGGGGCGAGTTTTGGTGCGGCCATGGTGCTCACCCAGCATGAAGCTGCAGGGGTGGACGGGCGGGTGCGCACCGTCATCTCCATGGGCCTGGTGGGCGTGTTCGCAGCCGTGGCCGTGGCCGCGCAAGGCGGCTTGCATTTGCCCACTGCGGCTGCCGGCTGGTGGGGCCTGGCGTGCCTCACACTGTTTTACGGCACGGCCTTTTCCATCATGTTCACCCTCTTGCCCAAGCTGGGCGTGGTGGGCAGCTCACCCATCATGAACGTGGAGCCAGTGGCCGCCCTGGTGTTGGCTTGGGCCTTGTTGGACCAGCGCATTGCCCCGCTGCAAGTGGCTGGCGCGCTCTTGGTGGTGGGCACAGTCATGGCGCTGGGTTTGCGTAAAAAATGACCCTGCAAGTCTTGCTGGTGGTGCTGGCCTCCGCCCTGCTGCACGCCAGCTGGAACGCGCTGGTGCGCGGTGCGGCCGACAAGTTCAGCAGCACGGTGTGGGTGGTGGGCGGCGCAGCTGTGTGGTCTTTGCCCTTGTTAGGCGCAGCCGACCTGCCTCTGCCAGCGAGCTGGCCTTACTTGCTGGCCTCTGTGCTCATTCACGGGGTGTACTTCACTTTGGTTGCCCTGGCCTACCAGGGCTCGGCCCTGGGCGTGGCTTACCCGCTCATGCGCGGCACCGCCCCGGCCCTGACGGCTTTGCTTGGGGTGTTGTGGCTGGGAGAAAGCTTGAGCCTGGGCACCTCTTTGGGTGTAGGGCTGGTGTGCTTGGGCGTGTTGGGCATGGGGGTGGGCATCGTGGCGTGGCGATCGCCCGCACACCGCAGCGCCAAGGCGCAACGCAGCACGGTGCTGCTGGCCCTGCTCAACGCGGGCGTGATTGCGCTCTACACCTTGGTGGATGCCCAAGGCGTGCGCCTGGCTGGGCAAGCGCTGGGCTACGCCCTTGCTTTGTTCATGGGCACCGCGCTCCTCATGGGGCTTTTGGCACTGCTGCGTCAACGCTGGCAGCGTCCTGGTGCGAGTTTGAGCCTGAGCCAAGGCTTGCGCTTGGCCGCTTGGGGCGGGGCCGGCACCTTGGGGGCTTACGCCCTGGTGCTGTGGGCTTTTACCCAGGCACCGGTGGCCAGTGTGGCCGCACTGCGCGAAACCTCGATGGTCTTTGCGCTGCTGCTGGGGTCGGTTTTTTTGAAAGAGCGCACGCCCTGGCCGCAATGGCTGGCGGTGCTGCTGATCGTGGCCGGTGCGGTGAGCCTCAAGCTGGCCTGAGGACAGCCGTGCGGTCGCGTGCTTGCAAGATTTTGTCGATCTGCAGGTTCAAGCGCACCCGCTCAAAGTTCAAGCCTTGCGCAATGCCGTGGGCGCGCAAAGAGGTGTCAATCGCCGCGTATTGACCGTAGGGCAAGCCACGCGCATCGGAGATGGGCACCACCCACGGGGTGTTGGCGTTGTGGCCGCGCCGCACAGAAATGGCCGTGTCGCCGTTGTTCATCACCACGTAGCTGCCCGGTGGGAAAAAGCCCACGGCAGCGGCCATGGCCGCGCTCACGGTGGCGCTGTCTTGGTCGTTGCTGGCGGTGAGGTACATGGCACGCTCAGCACTCTTGGGTGAGAGCGAAGCGCGGGTTTGGCGCGCCGCCATTTTGGCCACCAACACATTGGCCATGTGCAGCACCAGGCGCGGCAAGTAATGGTCTTGGTGGGCCAGTTCATGGGCTGGCTCGTGGTGCCAGCGCACCAAGTCCAACACCAAGGGGTCGTTCAGGCCAAAGCCTTGCAAGATGTCGTGGCTGATTTTTGGGCGCGCCTGCACCTGCGCGCGCTGCTCTGCTGTGAGGGGCGTGCTTTGCAGCGCCATCGCATCTTGAATCCGCCCAATGCCAATGTTCATGGTGAGCGCGGCATAACGCAAAGCGCGCTGCACCTGCACATCCAAGCCCAGCTTTTCAGCGGTCAGCTGGGTGACGGTTAGGCACAAGAGTGCGTGGGTGGCCGAGTAACCCAGCGCGGGTTTGGCCAGCGTTTGAAACAGGCGAAACAAGCTGTCGTCGGCATCGGTTTGTATCCAGTGCGTGACCCGCTCCTCGATCATGCGCAGCCGCGGCATGGGGTCCATGAACAAGCCACCGTGAAACAACAACACGCGCAACAACTCTTGCGCATCGAGCCAGTCGCCCCTGAAAAGATGGGTGCTTGGCTCCACGTAGTCTTGTTCGTCAATGGCTGCTGGCATGGGCACCTGCTCGGGTGGCTTGCCCTGCGCGTTGCTGCGCATGGCACGCTGCACCTCGCGTTCGTAGGCACGCTGCCAGGCCCGCGCGTCTTCAGGGCTGATGCAAGGCTTGTGCGCGCACAGCCTGTCGAGCTGCGCCACGTCTTCGAGCACCGCGCCACGGCGCAACACCAATTGCCCCTGCGGGTTGACCACGTCCACCGGCAACACAGCGCCGGGAACGAGCAAATTCTGAGGCACGGGAACGTTGCTCAATCCAAGACTTCCACAGGCACGCGCGCCGCCAGGGCGCACATCAACTCATAACCAATCGAACCTGCCGATTGGGCCACCTCATCTATCGGCAACAAGTGGCCCTGACTTGAAGATCCCCACAGCGTGACCTCGCTGCCCATGCCGGCATCGGGCAGTTGGCTCAGGTCCACGGTGATGAGGTCCATGCTCACACGCCCCACCACCTGGGTGCGCTGGCCGTCCACCAGCACCGGTGTGGGGCTCACGCTGCCGCTGCTGCGCAAATAACCATCGGCATACCCACAGGCCACCACGCCAATGCGCATGGGGCCAGGCGCGGTAAAGCGCGCGCCATAACCCACCGTGTCGCCCGCTTGCAGGTGCTGCACACCCACCACGCGCGAGCGCAGGCTCATGGCGGGCTGCAAGCCCCAGTCTTGCGCGGTGTGCGCCGGAAAATCGGGCGAGGCGCCGAACAAAAGCACGCCAGGGCGCATCCAGTCGGAGGCCAGTTGCACGCCTGCGTCGGGCTTGGGCAGCTCGCTGTTGGTTTCTGGGCAGCGCAAGAGGGCTGCGCTGTTGCTCAAAGACCGCTCACCCGGCAGGTCTTGGGTGTGGGCCTGAAACACCGCCAGTTGCTGCGCAATGCCACCGTCTTCGTCAGCGCGGGCAAAGTGGGTGAAGTGCGAAATCTCTTCAACCTGCGGCAAAGCGTTCAAGCGGCTCCAGGCAGCGCGGTAACGGTTGGGGGCAAAGCCCAGGCGGTTCATGCCG
>DKJZ01000014.1 GCA_002454975.1 Hylemonella sp. UBA6679 | reverse complement strand
CCTTTGTCGCCGTCGATGTAGGTGATGCCCGATTGGCAAGACGCGGTGGACAGAAAACCGGGGTCGTAGGTGAACATGCCGGTCTGGCCATAGAGCTTGCGGATATCAATCACATCCGGACCGATGTTGCCCTGGTAAACCGGCAGCTCCATGCTGGGGGTGCCGTTGCTGAAGGACAGCGTGGCTTTGTTATCGGCAAGTTTCATGGTCGACCTTTCTTCAGTTTTCTCTCAACATGTTGACCACGGCATGCACGTCTGGCGTGTCCATGGCTGCGTTCACTTGTGCCAGGGTTTGTCGGCCCAAATGCACGTCTAACAAATCGTTATCGCTCAAATCCATCAAAAAATTAAGCGCATTGGCTTGGCGAACCGTGAGCGTGGTGTCGTATCGCTTGAAAAACCGCTCGATGAAGAGGTCGTTTTCAAGCAAACCACGCCGGCAGCGCCAACGCAGTTTGCTCAGGGCCCGCTCATCGATGAGTTCATCACACATGACTTATGCAGCGCTTACACAGCGCGTGCGACCATCATTTCTTTGATCTTGCCAATCGCCTTGGTGGGGTTCAAACCCTTGGGGCACACGTCCACACAGTTCATGATGGTGTGGCAGCGGAACAGGCGGTAGGGGTCTTCCAGGTTGTCCAAACGGCCCGCGGTGTCTTGGTCGCGGCTGTCGGCAATGAAGCGGTAGGCCTGCAACAAGCCTGCGGGACCCACGAACTTGTCGGGGTTCCACCAGAAGCTCGGGCAGCTGGTCGAGCAGCTCGCGCACAAGATGCACTCGTACAAGCCGTTGAGCTCATCGCGCTCTTCAGGGCTTTGCAGACGCTCTTTTTCGGGCGGCACGGTGTCGTTGACCAAGTAAGGCTTGATCGAGTTGTACTGCTTGAAGAACTGGGTCATGTCCACGATCAGGTCGCGGATGACGGGCAGGCCGGGCAGGGGCTTGAGCACGATGGTGCCAGGCAGTGTGCGCATGTTGGTCAGGCAGGCCAGGCCGTTTTTGCCATTGATGTTCATGGCGTCTGAACCGCACACACCTTCGCGGCAAGAGCGGCGGAAGGACAGGGTGGGGTCTTGTGCCTTGAGCTTCATCAGGGCGTCAAGCAGCATGCGCTCGTGACCGTCGAGTTCGATCTCGATGGTTTGCATGTAGGGCTTGGCGTCCTTATCTGGATCGTAGCGGTAAATTTGAAACGTACGTTTTTGCATGATGTGTCCTAATCAGAAAGTACGAACTTTGAGCGGCACGCTCTCAACGGTCAGCGGCTTCATGTTGACGGGCTTGTAGCTCAGGCGGTTGCCTTCGCTGTACCACAGGCTGTGCTTGAGCCAGTCTTTGTCGTTGCGGCCATTGGGGTTTTCTGGGGTGTCGTTGTAGTCGTCCACCGTGTGGGCGCCACGGCTTTCCTTGCGGGCAGCGGCAGACTCCATGGTGGCCTGGGCGCACTCAATGAGGTTCTCGACTTCCAGCGCTTCAATGCGGGCGGTGTTGAACACTTTGGAACTGTCTTTCAAACCCACAGCAGCCACACGCTCGCGCAGAGCAGCGATCTTCTTGACACCTTCGTCCATGCTGGCCTGGGTGCGGAACACGCCGGCGTGTTGCTGCATGGAGGCGCGGATGTCGTTGGCCACGTCTTGGGCGTACTCGCCGTTTTTGGCGCTGTCCAAACGTGCCAGGCGCGCCAAGGTGAGGTCAGCCGCGTTGGCTGGCAGGGGCTTGTGCTCTTTGCTCTTCTTGGAGAACTCCACAATGTGGTTACCAGCCGCGCGGCCAAACACCAACAGGTCGAGCAGCGAGTTGGTGCCCAGGCGGTTGGCGCCGTGCACGCTCACGCAAGAGCATTCGCCCACGGCGTACAAGCCGTTGACCACTTCATTGTGGTTCTCACCCTTTTGAATCACCACCTGGCCATGGATGTTGGTGGGAATGCCGCCCATTTGGTAATGGATGGTGGGCACCACGGGGATGGGCTCTTTGGTGATGTCGACGTTGGCAAAGTTGTGGCCAATCTCGTAGACCGAAGGCAGACGCTTCATGATGGTCTCAGCGCCCAGGTGGTCGAGCTTGAGCAGCACGTAGTCTTTGTTCGGGCCGCAGCCACGGCCTTCCTTGATTTCTTGGTCCATGGAGCGCGACACGAAGTCACGTGGGGCCAAGTCTTTCAAGGTGGGCGCGTAGCGCTCCATGAAGCGCTCGCCATTGCTGTTGAGCAAAATCGCGCCTTCGCCACGGCAGCCTTCGGTCAGCAACACGCCCGCGCCGGCCACGCCGGTGGGGTGAAACTGCCAAAACTCCATGTCTTCCAGGGGAATACCAGCGCGCGCAGCCATGCCCAAGCCGTCACCGGTGTTGATGAAAGCGTTGGTTGATGCCGCAAAAATGCGGCCAGCACCACCGGTGGCCAGCAGCACGGTTTTGGCCTGCAAGATGTGCAGGTCGCCGGTTTCCATTTCTAGGGCGGTCACACCGACCACGTCGCCTTCAGCGTCGCGGATGATGTCTTGCGCCATCCACTCCACAAAGAAGCTGGTTTTGGCTTTGACGTTTTGCTGGTAGAGCGTGTGCAGCATGGCGTGACCAGTGCGGTCAGCGGCGGCGCAAGCGCGTTGCACGGGTTTTTCGCCGTAGTTGGCGGTGTGGCCGCCAAAGGGGCGCTGGTAAATCGTGCCGTCGGGGTTGCGGTCAAAGGGCATGCCCATGTGCTCGAGGTCGTACACGACCTTGGGCGCTTCACGGCACATGAACTCAATGGCGTCTTGGTCGCCCAGCCAATCCGAGCCCTTGACGGTGTCGTAGAAGTGGTAGTGCCAGTTGTCGTCCGACATGTTGCCCAACGAGGCGCCAATGCCGCCTTGCGCTGCCACGGTGTGCGAGCGGGTGGGGAACACTTTGGAGAGCACGGCCACATTCAGGCCCGCGCGTGCGAGTTGCAAAGATGCGCGCATGCCGGAACCGCCGGCACCCACGATGACAACGTCAAATTTACGTTTTGTGATCGAAGTAGACATAGTGCTCACAGTCTCCAAAGGACTTGAATGGCCCAGCCGGCACACGCCACCAGCCAGACAATGGTGAAAACCTGCAGCGACAGGCGAAGCCAAACGGGCTTGATGTAATCCATCCAGATGTCACGCATACCTACCCACACGTGGTAGATGAGCGCGAAGATCACGGTGAAGGTCAGCACCTTCATCCACTGGGCGGCAAAAATGCCAGCCCAGACGTCATAGCCGATGGGGCCGCTGGTGAGCAACACCTGGGCCAGCACCAGGGCTGTGAACAGCACCATCAAGGCGGCGGTGATGCGTTGGCTGAGCCAGTCGCGCAGACCGTAATGCGCACCGACCACGATGCGCTTGGAGCCGAAATTCACGGACATGGGATCTCTTCCTTATGCTTAGTAAAGACCGAACAGCTTGGCGCCCAGCGCCGCTGTGAGGCTCAGGCTGATGGCCAGGGTGACGATGGCCGAGCTGCGGCCAAACTCTTTGCTCACGGCGTGGTTCACGTCCATCCAGAGGTGGCGCAGGCCAGCGCTCAGGTGGTGCAGGTAGGCCCAAATCAAGGCCAGGGCGATCAATTTATAGAACCAGCCGGGCATGAAACCCACGCCGCCGCCAAAAAGCGCGGTGAACTTGGCGTAAGAAAACTCTGACGACAAGGACTTGTCAAACATCCAAATGATGAAGGGCAGGAGCAAAAACATCAGGGCGCCACTGACGCGGTGCAAGATGGAGACCCACCCGGCAGCCGGTAAGCGGTAGGAGGGGAGGTCACTTAGGGCGTTGATGTTTCTGAATTCGCGCCGCTTGGGGCGGGCGGAAGAGGCAATCTCAGTCATGGGTAGGCTTTCTGTGATGTAACCGCTTGGTAATCGCTGTTGTGTTCCAACCTGCAAATTCTATTGCAATGCAGCATTTCCCTTGGAGGGTTATCGAGTTTTTTCTGCGGTTCTTAAGCTGTAACCGAGTTTCTCAGCTCAATTCGTTGCGGTAATGGTGGGTGTCGGTCAGGTACAGGCCCCGGCGCAGTTCCATGGGCATGTCGTTGTAGGTGTAGGCAATTCGCTCCACGCTCAGTAGGGGCGTGCCTGCGGCCACGCCAAGCAACTTCATCTGGGCTTCGTCGGGCAGGACAGCTCGGATGTGCTCTTCGGCGCGCACCATGCGCACGTCAAATTCTGTTTCAAACAGCGCGTACATGGGGCCGTGGTACTGGGTGAGTCGCTCGGCGGTCAAGCCTTTGAAGGGCGTGCCTGGGAGCCAAAGGTCTTCCAAGATGGTGGGGCGGTTGGCAAACGACAAAACCCGGCGCACCTGGAGCACGCTGTCGCCGGTGCGCAAACCCAGGGCGCGGGCAATGTCAGCACTGGCACGCAGGCGCTTGCATTCCACAATCTCCCTCTGAGCGGGCCCCTCGCTTTGGGAGTCGCCGTTGTCGGGCACGAGTTTGAGAAAACGGTATTGCACGTGGTGTTCGGCGTGCGTGGCCACGAAGGTGCCTTTGCCCTGGCGGCGTATCAACAGGTTGTCGGCCGCGAGTTCGTCGATGGCTTTGCGCACCGTGCCTTGGCTCACGCGGTAACGCGCAGCCAGCTCCATTTCGCTGGGAATGGCCTCGCCTGGACGCCACTCGCCGCCTTGCAAACTTTGCAAGATCAGGCCTTTGATTTGTTGGTAGAGCGGGCTGAAAGCCGGGGTGGCGTTGGCGGTGTCTGTGCCTGCGATGGCGGCATCGCCAGCGGTATTTGTCGAGGTGTTCATGCGTGGGGCGATGGGAGGGCATCAACCAAAACGCGAATCATATCTTATATAAGACATAAGACAAATTGACGAT
>DKJZ01000067.1 GCA_002454975.1 Hylemonella sp. UBA6679 | reverse complement strand
AACCACTACAACATGGGTGGTCAGATGGGCAAATGGCAAGACGAGTTCAAGACCAAGCTCAAGGACGACTTCTACACCGGCTCTGTGATTCACATCTACACCGCTTTGGGTGAGGCCATGGCCAAAGCCAAGTCCACCGACCCGCTCAAAGTTGCCGCGGCCATGGAGGGCATGAAGTTCAAGTCCTACAACGGTGAAGTGGAGATGCGTAAAACCGACCACCAGTTGCAGCAGCCTGTGTTCATCACCGTGTGGCAAAAGGCGGACAAGAAGTTCCCCTACAGCCCTGAGAACACTGGCATGACGTTGGCCATGGTCAAAGAGTTCCCGGCCTACATTGCCAGCACGCCCACCAGCTGCCAGATGAAGCGCCCCTGATTCACCTTGCGTGAGTTGAGGCCCGATTGATGTACATCGGTCGGGCCTTGTTTTTGTCTGCCAACTAGGATTCCCCTGATGGAATTTTTCATCATCTCCATGCTCAATGGTGTGAGCTATGGCTTGCTGTTGTTCATGCTCAGCTCAGGCTTGACCCTGATTTTCAGCATGATGGGCGTGCTTAATTTTGCCCACGCCAGTTTTTACATGTTGGGCGCTTACATCGGCTACTCGGTGGCCTCCTTGGTGGGCTTTTGGCCTGGCTTGGTGCTCGCACCCTTGGTGGTTGGTGCCCTAGGCGCTGTGTTTGAGCGCACCGCTTTGCGGCGCGTTCACCAGTTTGGGCACGTGCCTGAGCTGCTCATCACCTTTGGTTTGTCCTACATCATTCTTGAGATGGTGCAACTCATTTGGGGGCGCACGGCGGTGGAGTTTGCACCACCTGAAGTGCTGCGCGGCCCCATGTTCACGTTGATCCACCATGCGGTTGATGGTTTGTCGCTGGTGGCAGGCGCTGCACCTGCTGCCCTGTGCAACGCCACGGACGCAGCGGTCAAAGTGGTGTGCTCGCCGTTCCCGGCCACCCGCGGCTTCATGATGTTGGTGGCTTTGCTCATGCTGGTGTCGCTGTGGCTCATGCTCACACGCAGCCGCATTGGCCTGGTGATTCAGGCCGCGCTCACACACCCCGACATGGCCGAAGCCCTGGGGCACAACGTGCCTCGGGTGTTCATGCTGGTGTTTGGCGCAGGCGCTGCATTGGCTGGCTTGGGTGGGGTCATTGGCGGCAGCACCTTTGTGACCGAACCAGCCATGGCTGCTACGGTGGGTTCTGTCATTTTTGTGGTGGTGGTCGTCGGTGGCCTGGGTTCGCTCTCAGGCGCCTTCTTGGCCTCTTTGGTGATTGGGGTGGTGCAAACCTTCGCTGTGGCGTTTGACGTCTCGCTCATCAACCTGGCACAGGTCATGGGCATCGAGCTGAGCAAGGCCTGGAAGAACAACTCGGTCATCAAGCTCACGTTGTCGCAGGTGGCGCCCATCTTGCCTTACCTGTTCCTGGTGTTGATTTTGATTTTCCGTCCCAAGGGCTTGCTGGGCAACCGGGAGGAATAAGACCATGACCGTGAAATACCACGAATTCAAACCCTACAACGTTGGGCGTTGGGTCATCTGGAGCCTGTTTGCTCTGGTGCTTGTGTTTGCGCCCAAGCTGTTCACCAGCAGCCTGTCGGTGACCATGCTCTCGCAAATGGGCATCGCCATCATTGCGTGCCTGTCCTACAACATGCTGCTTGGGCATGGTGGCATGCTGAGCTTTGGGCATGCGGTGTATTCGGGCCTGGGGTCGTACATGACCATCCATGCCTTGAACATGCTCACCAAGGGCACGCTGCCCATACCAGTGAGCCTGCTGCCCATCATTGGCGGTTTTGCCGGCATGTTCTTTGCCATGCTGTTTGGGTATGTGACCACCCGCAAATCGGGCACGCCATTTGCCATGATCACCTTGGGCATGGCCGAGTTGGTGTTTGCCATGTCGCTGATGTTCTCCGAGTTTTTCGGGGGTGAGGCGGGCGTGTCGGGCAACCGCGTGGTGGGCGGCTCGGTCATGGGCATCACCTACGGGCCACCGGCTCAGATGTACTACCTGATTGCGGTTTACACCTTCATCAGTGTGGGGCTGATGTTTGCCTTCACCCGCACGCCTTTGGGCCGCATTTTGAACGCGGTGCGCGACAACCCCGAGCGGGTCGAGTTCATTGGTTACAGCACCCAACGTGTGCGTTACCTGGCCTTCATCATCTCGGGCTTTTTTGCGGGCATTGCCGGCGGCTTGGGCAGCTTGCTGTTTGAAATTGTCACGGCTGAGGTGGTGGGTGCGGCGCGTTCGGGGGCGTATTTGCTCTTCACCTTCTTGGGCGGCGCCACCTTCTTCTTTGGCCCCATCATCGGCGGCGTGTTGATGATTCTGGCCTTTGTGCTGTTGTCTGAAATCACCAAGGCTTGGCTCTTGTACTTGGGCTTGGTGTTTTTGTTCATGGTGATGTATGCGCCTGGTGGCATTGCCAGCCTGATCATGATGAACCTGCGGGTGGCAGCCTTTGGCTTCTTGCGCCGTATTTGGGTGAGCTACCTGGCCTTGGCGGTGTGCGCTTTGGTGGTGCTGCTGGGCGCTGCGGTGATGATCGAGATGGTCTACCACCTGCAGCTCAATGGCGCCATGGGCTCCACGCTCAAGTTCATCGGATTCACCTTTGACGCCAAGAGCTTGGACCACTGGTTTGGTGCGAGTTTTGTCTTGCTCACGGGCTTGGGTCTGTTTGAATTGTGCCGCCGCCAATATGTGCGCGAGTGGGGCGAGATTCAGGAAGACATTGAAAAAGAAATCAAGCGCCGGGAGGCCCTATGAGCACGACACATTTGGCGCTCGAACTCAAAGACCTGCGTAAGAGTTTTGGCAAGTCTGAAATCATCCGTGGCGTGAACCTGGCGGTGGCGCCTGGTGAGCGTGTGGCCGTGATTGGCCCCAACGGGGCAGGCAAGTCCACGCTCTTTAACTTGATCAGTGGTCGCTTTGGCCCCACCAGTGGTGAGGTGCTTTTGCACGGCCAACGCATCGACGGCAAGAAGCCATTCGAGATCAACCGCATGGGGCTGAGCCGCAGTTTTCAAATCACCAACATCTTTCCCAAGCTCAGTGTGTTTGAGAACCTGCGTTGTGCCGTGCTGTGGAGCATGGGCTACCGCTACAGCTTTTGGAAATTTTTGGCTGACCTGGAAGATGCCAACGACCGCACCGAGCAGCTGCTGGAGATGATTCGGTTGGATAAAAAGCGCGATGTGCTGGCCGTCAACCTGACCTACGCAGAGCAACGCGCCTTGGAAATTGGCGTGACCATCGCTGGGGGCGCCAGTGTGATTTTGTTGGACGAGCCCACCGCTGGCATGAGCAAGAGTGAGACCACGCGTTTCATCAAGCTCATCCGTGAGGTGACCGAGGGCAAGACCTTGTTGACGGTGGAGCATGACATGGGTGTGGTGTTCGGCCTGGCCGACAAAATTGCGGTGGTCGTCTATGGCGAGGTGATTGCTTTTGACACGCCCGAGGCTGTGCGTGCCAACGCCAAAGTGCAAGAGGCCTACCTCGGCTCGGCCGTGGCCGACGAACAAGCAGGAGGCCACTGACCATGGACTTGCTCACCATCAACAATTTGCACGCCTTTTACGGCAAGAGCCATGTGCTGCACGGCGTGAGCTTTTCAGTGCAAGCCGGCGAGATTGTGGCTCTGCTGGGGCGCAACGGCTCGGGCCGCTCCACGACCGCCAAGGCCATCATGGGCTTGGTGGACTTGGAAGGTGATGTGCGCTGGAAAGGCCAGCCCATCAATGGCAAAAAAGCCTTTGAAATTGCGCACCTGGGGTTGGGCTATGTGCCTGAAAACCGCGATGTCTTCCCCAAACTCACCGTGCATCAAAACTTGATGCTCGGTCAAAAGAAAGCAGGGCAGTCGGGTCGTTGGAGCTTTGAGGACATGTACGCCATGTTCCCGCGCTTGAAAGAGCGTCAGCACACCGAGGCGGGTGTGCTATCCGGCGGTGAGCAACAAATGCTCACGCTGTGCCGCACCCTGATGGGTGACCCTGACCTCATCATCATCGACGAGCCAACCGAAGGCCTGGCGCCCAAAATTGTGGAGTTGGTGGGCCAATACCTCAAGAAGCTCAAAGAGCGCGGTATTTCAGTGCTGCTCATCGAGCAAAAGCTCACCATTGCCATGGCCATTTCTGACCGCGCCTTGGTCATGGGGCATGGCAGCATTGTGTTCGAAGGCACGCCGCAGTCGCTGCGCGAAGACGCTTACACCCGCAAAGAGTGGCTCGAGGTTTGAGCCACTGACGTTTCTCCTGCGCGACACATTCTTCGCCATGTGTCGCGTTTACCCCCTAGAATCTAAAAAAAGAACGATCGTTCTATTTCTGAAAGGACTGCCTGCATGACCGCTACTTTGCAAGTTCATGGCGACGTTGCCGTGATCACCCTCAACAACCCGCCGGTCAATGGCTTGGGACACGCCACGCGCGTGGGCATCACCACCGCTTTGGCACAAGCCAATGCCGACCCCGCAGTGCAGGCCATCGTCATCACCGGTGCGGGCAAAGCCTTCTCGGGCGGTGCAGACATCAAAGAATTCGGTTCGCCCAAGGCTTTGCAAGAGCCCAACTTGCTCAGCGTGATTTTGGCCATTGAACACTCGCACAAGCCCGTGGTGGCCGCAGTGCACTCGGTGGCCATGGGTGGTGGTTTGGAGCTGGCACTGGGTTGCCATTACCGCATTGCCGCGCCTGGTTGCAACGTGGCGCTGCCTGAGGTCAAGCTGGGTTTGATTCCTGGTGCTGGCGGTACACAACGTCTGCCACGCGCTTTGGGTGTGGAAGTCGCCCTCAACATGATCGTCAGCGGCGAGCCCGTCAAGAGCGAGATGCTGGCCGCTTTGCCAGGGCAAAAGTTGTTCGACAAGATGGCCGCTTCGGTGGACACGCTGGCCGAAGAAGCCCTGGCGCTGGCCCGTGAAGTGGCCAGCAAGCGCCCCTTGCCGCTGGTGCGCAACTTGCCTTGCAAGCACCCCAAGGGCGATGCGTATTTTCAGTTCGCGCGCAACATGGTCAAAGGCATGGCCAAGAACTTCCCCGCGCCGGCCAAATGCGTGGATGCAGTCGAAGCTGCCACCAAGAAGAAGTTTGACGATGGCATGGTGTTTGAGCGCGAGATCTTCATCAACCTGATGTGGACGCC
>DKJZ01000026.1 GCA_002454975.1 Hylemonella sp. UBA6679 | reverse complement strand
GGTACTCCAGGTCGTTCAGGTAACGACCGAACTCGTGCAGGCTGCCCACGGCGCGGGCGTTCAGCACCGAGCCGAGCGAGGACGAGAACAGCGCTTCGAACAGGCTGAGCTTGTACTTGCTGGCAAAGGTGCCAAGCTGCTGCAACGTCTGGTGGCCGATGCCGCGTTTGGGTGTGGTGACGGCACGCAGGAAGGCCGGGTCGTCGTCGTTGTTGACCCACAGGCGGAACCAGCCGCACAGGTCCTTGATTTCGGCGCGGTCGAAAAAACTCTGGCCGCCCGACACCTTGTAGGGAATCTGCGCGCGGCGCAAGGCCTGCTCGAAGACACGGGCCTGGTGGTTGGCGCGGTAGAGCACCGCGAAGTCTCGCCATTGCGGCCCCACGCTGGCTGAACTTGTATCAGCGTTTTGTTTAATGACCACTTCGGTGGCACGCAAACTCTGGATGCGCGCCACCATGCGCTCGGCCTCGTGCTCCTCTTGGTCGGCGTCCACCACCCGCACCGGCTCGCCTTCACCGAGTTCGGAGAACAAGGTTTTGGGAAACAGCTTGGGGTTGGGGCCAATCACGTTGTTGGCCGCTCGCAAAATCGCCGAGGTGGAGCGGTAGTTTTGCTCGAGCTTGATGACCTTGAGTTGCGGAAAATCGATGGGGAGTTTTTTCAGGTTGTCCAAGGTTGCGCCGCGCCAGCCATAAATCGACTGGTCGTCATCGCCCACGGCAGTGAAGCTACCGCGCTGCCCCACCAGGCACTTGAGCACCTCGTACTGGGTGGCGTTGGTGTCTTGGTACTCGTCCACCAGCACATGGCCCAAGCGCTCTTGCCAGGCCAGACGAACGTCCTCGTGCTCTTTAAGAAGTTTGAGGGGCAGGCCCACCAGGTCGTCAAAGTCCACGCTTTGGTAGGCGCTTAAACGCTCCTCGTAGCGGCCCATGATGGTGGCAATCAGGCGGTCGTTGTCGCCACTGGCCTGCGCTTGGGCTTGTGCCGCGTTGAGCCCCTGGTTTTTCCACAGGCTGATGGTCCACTGCCACTGGCGGGCGGTGGCGGCGTCCGTCGTGCCACCCGCGTCTTTGAGGATGCTGGTGACATCGTCGCTGTCCAAAATCGAAAACTGGGGTTTGAGACCCAAGACGTCGCCGTTTTCCCGCAAGATGCGCACGCCCAGGGCGTGAAAGGTACACACCAGCACGTCTTTGGCGGGGCGCCCGATCAAATCTTTGGCGCGCTCGCGCATCTCAGCCGCGGCCTTGTTGGTGAAGGTGATGGCCGCAATGCGTTTGGGCGCCATGCCGGTTTGAATCAGCCGCGCGATTTTGTGGGTGATCACCCGTGTTTTGCCCGAGCCAGCCCCCGCTAACACCAGGCAAGGGCCACCGAGGTGGTTGACCGCATCTTGTTGCGCCAGGTTCAAGCCATGGGAAGGGGGGGAAGACATAGGCTGTTGATCATACCGATCGGTCATGTCAGCAGGTGCAATCTGAGCCGTGGTGCATTTGGCTTGCCTGATGCTTTGTGCTTCAAAACCTGTGGGCAACGTCTGTCATTTTGGGCAGTTGTCAGGTGGTGCTGGGCCTTCGTTGCACAATTGACAGGTGCTCGCCATATTCAACGTCACTTTCCCCTTCTTTGCCCTGGTGCTGTTTGGCTACTTGGCCGCGCGCCGGCGCTACCTGCCGCTTGAGGCCATCACCGGCCTGAACAGCTTTGTGCTGTTCTTCGCATTGCCCTGTATGCTCTACCGCTTTGGGGCGACCACGCCGATTGCGCAGCTGCTCGATGGCAGCGTGTTCCTGACCTGGACGCTGTGTGCCTTGGTGATGGTGAGCTTCACCATTGCCACCACCTTGAACAAGCGCAACGCCTGGAACGACGCTTCCTTTGGCGCGCTGGTGGCGGCTTTTCCCAACACGGGTTTCATGGGCGTGCCGCTGTTGGTTGCCATCTTGGGCGCACAGGCGGCTGGCCCCATGATCGTGACCATTGTGGTGGACATGCTCATCACCAGCTCGCTGTGTGTGGCGCTCTCGCGGCTGGACGCGGCGGGCACCCACGGCATGTCGGTGGCGGCGCGCAACGCGCTCAAGGGCATGGTGTTCAACCCCATGCCGTGGGGGATTATTTTTGGCACCGTGGCCTCTGCCACGCAATTTGAGTTGCCAGCGCCCGCCATGAAAACCCTGGGGCTGTTGGCCGATGCCGCTTCGCCTGTGGCCCTCTTCACGATTGGGGCGGTGCTGGCTCGCTCCAACATGACGGGTGACCAGCGCCCCATCCCGCCGCGCGACTATGTGCCCATTGCGGTGTTCAAGCTCATCTTGCACCCGGCCTTGGTGCTGACTTTGGGGGTGAGTTTGATTCAGCTGGGCTTGCCGCTGAGCCAGTCGGCCCTGACGGTCATGGTGCTGGTGGCCGCTTTGCCCAGCGCCAGCAATGTGTCGCTGCTCGCTGAGCGCTTTGGGGCCAACAACGGGCGCATTGCCCGCATCATTTTGGTGTCCACCGCGGTGGCATTTTTGACTTTCAGCGCGGCTGTGGCGCTGATGGCT
Organism: Hylemonella sp. UBA6679; assembly: GCA_002454975.1. Classification (GTDB taxonomy): domain Bacteria; phylum Pseudomonadota; class Gammaproteobacteria; order Burkholderiales; family Burkholderiaceae_C; genus Hylemonella. Next base: position 57,856 of record DKJZ01000026.1, on the reverse strand, counting down.
TGAGCTGCCTAGATCGCCAGTGGGTCCACATCGACAGCCCACCGAATCACGCCTTTGCCGGCGGGGCTGGCGCGGGTGGCGTGCAGGGTGTCTTGCCAGGCGGCTAAAAACTTTTGCAGCGCAGCGCGCGAGGCAGATTCCATGAGCATTTGCGCGCGTTCCACATTGGCCACCCGCTGAATGCTCAAGGGAACCGCTGGGTAAAGCGTGACGCCAAACTGCTCGGCCAGCGCTGCGCCAGCTTGGCTGGCAGCTTGTAAAAAGCCTTGCGCGCTGTCTTGCGTGCGCGCATCGCTGCGCACCAAAGCCTGAAAACTAAAGGGCGGCAGGCCGGCTTGTTCGCGTTCTTGCAGTTGCGAGTCGGCAAAGGCCGGGTAGTCATGCTGCTTGAGGGCGGCAAACAGCGGGTGCGCGGGGTGAAAGGTTTGCACCCACATTTCGCTTCTGCTGCGCAGCGCTGCATCGCGCCCCGCTCGCCCGGCCGACTGCATCAGCAGGCTAAAGAGCCGCTCGGGCGCGCGAAAGTCGCTTGAAAACAAAGCCCCATCCGGGTTGACGGCAGCCACCAGGGTGATGCGCCGAAAGTCATGGCCTTTGGCAATCATTTGTGTGCCCACCAGCACATCCACGTCGCCAGCGTGCACCTGGGCCAGTTGGGAGGCCAACTCGCCTTTGAGTCGGGTGCTGTCGGCATCGATGCGGGCGATGCGCACAGGCGCGCCATCCGGGTTGTTGGGGTCGGGGCGGCGCACCTCCGCCAGCAGCTCAGCGAGGTGTTCTTCCAGCCGCTCGGTACCCCGGCCCAGGGGGGTGATGTCGGGGTTGCCGCAGCTCGGACAAGCGCGCGGCACGGGCTGGGCCAAGCCGCAATGGTGGCAGCGCAAGCTGCGGTCAATTTTGTGGAACACCCGGTAGGCGCTGCAATAAGGGCAGTCGCTTTTCCAGTCACATTCAGAGCAGGCCAGCACCGGGGCGTAGCCGCGCCGGTTGAGCAACACCATCACTTGTTCGCCCTGGCTGATGCGCGCTTTGATGGCTTCAACCAGTGGCGGCGAAAACACCGCACGTTTGGGCTGGTGGTTCATGTCCACCCGGCGCACCAGGGGCAGGTCGGCGGGGGGGGCTTTGGGGTCGCTGTTGGGCTTGCCCGGCGCAAGCCCAACCCGGCTGGGCATGTGGATGCGTAAATACCGCCCACCGTCGGGGCGGCTGTGATGCCAAGTTTCCAGCGATGGCGTGGCCGAGCCCAAAATCACCGGCAGACCTTCGAGCTTGCCACGGTAAATGGCCAGGTCGCGTGCGGAGTAGCGCGCGCCTTCTTGTTGCTTGTAGCTCGGGTCGTGTTCCTCGTCCACCACGATCAGGCGCAAATGCGGCATCGAGGCAAACACCGCCATGCGCGTGCCCAGCACGATCCGTGCGCGACCCTGGTGCGCCGCCAGCCAGCTTTTGAGGCGCTGCGGCGCGGTCATGCCGCTGTGCATGGCCACCACGGCGCCTGCGCCCAAAGCCGCAGCAAAACGCGTGTTGAAGCGCTCTTCGAGCTGTGGCGTGAGGTTGATCTCGGGCACCATCACCAGGGCCTGGGCCTGTGGGTCTTGCGCCAGCACCTCGGCCACGCGGCGCAGGTACACCTCGGTCTTGCCGCTGCCGGTGGCGCCAAACAACAGGTAGGGCCCGGGGTGTTGCGTCATGGCCGCCAGCGCGGCTGTTTGCTCGGGGGTCAGCGCTGGCAGCTGGGGCTCAAGGTGCGGCTTGAGCTTGGCGTCGGTGTTGGTGTTGGTGTTGGTGTTGGTGTTGGGCTCAATCTTGGCCTCAAGGTCCGCTGGCGTTGGTGTAGCTGGTGGGGTGATGGTTTGGCGGCTGGGTTTACCTTTGCTGATGCTGCTTGCGCTGCTTGAACTTGGGCCTTTGAGGCGGCGTGCGAGTTGGGTGGTGTCAAGATCACGCAGTTGCGGCGGCAAGGCCGAGAGGGCGACCTCGCCCAGGCTGCGTTGGTAATACCCCGCAGCAAAGCCCACCAAGCTGCGCCATGCGGGGTTGAGTGCAGGCAAATCCGCCAGGACGGCGGCCACTTGTTTGAGCTTGGGTAAGTGAGCCGCTTCAGTTTTGCCGTGGCCAACCGATATGTTTGTCGTGGTGCCTGTTTTGGCGCTTGGGTCTTGCTCAGGGCTGCTGTCCCAGACCACGCCCAAGGTCTCCCGGGCGCCCAAAGGCACACGCACCATGACGCCTGGTGCGAGTGCTTGCTCACTCAGGTAAGTGAGTGGGCCACCCAAGCCGCTGTGGGCTGGGGTGTGCACCAGGACGGAAACGATGTGCGGCATGTCAGCTTGCGCTTTGTAGCATTTTGTTCAGAATTTTTCTTGAAAATTCAGCTAAGTGCTTGATGCGTAATGGCTTTGAGGGTAATCCCGATGATCTGTGGATAACTTTGTTGATATCCTTCATCGATTCGCGCTGAAGCCTTAAAAATCAAGGCTTTAGACACATTGCCCATAAATCGGGCACTAAAATTATCCTATATAAATCAAGCACTTAGATTCGCTATCGCTTTGATAGCGTATGAGCGACGCATGTCGCGACTAGCACTTCATCACTTCTAAGTTTTGTGAATAAGTCAAGAGGTGATGCGTTTTTTATTTCAAGGTGCTATCAGGAAAACCCCTCAAATACTGTGCTAGTCAACGGCGCTGCGCACGCGAGTGGCTGTGTACGGCCTCCACCAGGGCGCTCACGTGCTCGGGTGGGGTGTACTGGCTGATGCCGTGGCCCAAGTTGAAAATTTGGGTGGGGCCGCTTTGGGTGATGTCGGTGTGCGGTTGGCCAAAGCTGTCGAGCACGCGCGTGACCTCCGCTGCAATCGCGGCAGGCGGAGCAAACAAAATGTTGGGGTCGATGTTGCCTTGCAGGGCTTTGCCCATGCCGCTCATCGAGGCGCCACGCACCTCACCCACCTCGCCGCCCACGAGCGCGCGTGCTTTGCCCAGGTTCATGGTCCAGTCCAGGCCCAGCACGTCGCAGTCCAGCGCCTTCATGTCTTGGAGCCACAGGCCGCCGCCCTTGGTGAACACAATGCGCGGCACCACTTGGCCATCCACCCCGGTGCGCTTGAGTTGCGAGAGCACGCGCTCGGTGTAGGCCAGGCTGAACTGTTGGAACGCCCCATCGGCCAGCACGCCGCCCCAAGAGTCAAACACCATCACCGCTTGGGCGCCAGCGTCGATTTGGGTGTTGAGGTAGAGCGCCACGGCATCGGCATTGACCTGCAACAGGCGGTGCATCAGGTCGGGGCGCGCGTACATCAGGGTTTTGACGTGGCGGTAGTCGTCGCTGCCTTGGCCTTCGACCATGTAGCAAGCCAGCGTCCAGGGGCTGCCTGAGAAGCCAATCAGCGGCACGCGACCGTTCAGCGCCTTGCGGATCGAGGTGACCGCGTCAAACACATACTGCAGCTTGGCCATGTCGGGCACTTGCAGGGCGGCCACGGCGGCCTCGTCGCGCACGTTTTTGGCAAAGCGCGGGCCTTCGCCCATGGCAAAGCTCAAGCCCAGGCCCATGGCATCGGGCACGGTCAAGATGTCGGAAAACAAAATCGCAGCATCAAGCGGGTAGCGCTCCAGCGGCTGCAAGGTCACTTCGGTGGCGTAGTCCACGTTGGTGGCCAGCCCCATGAAACTGCCGGCCTTGGCACGGGTGGCGCAGTACTCGGGCAGGTAGCGGCCGGCCTGGCGCATCAACCACACGGGGGTGTGGCTGGTGGCTTGGCGCAGGCAAGCGCGTAAAAAGGTGTCGTTTTGGAGGGGGGCGTAGGAGGCGGTCATCCCTCTATTGTGTCAGGCAAAGCTGACATGTGCCTTCGTACAAACCCATGTGACTGATAAAAAAGTTGTGCACATCAGGGGCAAGGGCTGCCGCACGCGGCGCTGCCTGGGGCCAGGCTCCCCCCAAATGGGAGAAAGCCCGGTCTTTACGCCAAACGCGGCTCGTCGCTGGCAGCGCGCACTTCCATGATTTCAAAGTCGATGGCTTCGGCGTACACGCGGGCGTCATGGCTGGCTAAGTGCAACAAAATTTTTGGCGCGTGTGAGGCCACCAGGCGGTTGAGCACCACACCGCCAGCCACCAAGCCCACGCCTATCCAGGTGTAGCCCCACAGGCCCATGGCAACGCCCGTGCCGATGATGGGCAGGGTCAGCACCAGCATCATCAGGCGGTGCCGGATGTATTTGCGTGCCTTGTCAGGGTTGACGATGACGCGGAAATGCCCAGCCGGTAAACCGCGCTGGAAGGTGGCAAAGTCGATGTCCAGAGTCTGTGGTTCGTCGCTGAAATGTGTCATGGCAAGGCACGGGCATGGTCAATTTTGAGGCATCGGTCTTCCACCACGCGCAGGCCAGCCGCGCGGGCCTGCGCGGTTGCCTCGGGGTGCGCGATGCCCAGTTGCATCCAAACAGCACCAATCCCTAAGGCGATGGCTTCTTCCACAATGGGTGGGATGTCTTCGCTGTTGCGAAAGCAGTCCACCAAGTCGATGTTCTCGTGCGCAGCGGCCTCGGTCAGGCTGGCGTACACCCGCTCGCCCAAAATGCTGGGCACCTTGGCCAGCGGGTTGACCGGAATGACCCGCCAACCGTGGCTTTGCAGGTATTGCGCCACCTCAAAACTGTCGCGATGCGTTTTGGGCGACAGGCCCACCACCGCCACCGTGCGGCAGTTGGCAAGAATGTGTTCAACGTCCGTGTTCATAAGACTGGGTTCAGGGTTCCAGGGCGCGCAAGACCTCGTCGACACCAATGAGTTCGGAGAGCACGCGCGGCGCTTGCCGGCCATGGTAAACCACATAGACCGGCACCCCGCTGCGGCCCAGTTCGGCCAAGGCGGTGGTGATGAGCGGGTCGCGACGGGTCCAGTCGGCGCGCAGCAGCAAGGTGTTGTTTTTTTGAAAGGCCGCCAGCACGGCTGGCTTGGCCAAGGTGGTTTGTTTGTTGACCTGGCAGGTCACGCACCAGGCCGCGGTGAAGTCCACAAACACCGTGCGCCCGTCGCGGCGGGCTTGTGCCACCAACTCGGGTTGCCAGGCTTGCCATGCCGTTTGAGGTGCTGTTGTATTGGCCGTGACGGGCGCATCACTTTGGGTGAAAAACTTGGCTTCTTGCCACGTCAATGCTAGCAAAGCAGCTATCAAAACAGGAGCAATCCAGACTTTGAGTCCAGGTTTCAAACCCAGCGCCCAAAGCAATGCTGACAGCGTGACCAGCCACACAAGCAACAAGGCTGCGGCGTCCATGCCAGCTTGCTGGCCCAGCACCCACACCAGCCACACCACGGTGAGCAACATCGGAAACGCCAAGGCCTGACGCAGCGCGAGCATCCAGGCGCCAGGTCGAGGCAGGGCGCGTGCCACAGCCGGCACCCAGCTCGCCAGCAGGTAGGGCAGGGCCAGCCCCAGCCCCATGCTGGCAAAAATGGTGAGTGCTTGCGCGGCGGGCAAGCTCACCGCCAGGCCCAGCGAGGCCCCCATGAAAGGTGCGGTACAGGGCGAGGCCACCAACACGGCCAGCACCCCAGACAAAAACGCATCCACCACCGGGTGCTTGGCCTGAAAAGTCGCCAGGCGCGAGGGCATGAACTGTCCAAACTCAAACAGGCCAGCCAGGTTGAGCGCGAGCAAGGTAAAGAGCGCTGCGAGCGCAGCGACCACCCAGGGGTTTTGCAGCTGAAAGCCCCAACCCAGGTTGTCGCCAGCCGCGCGCAGCACCAAAAGCAGCAAGCCCAGGGCAACAAAGCTGCCCACCACCCCCAAGGTGTCAGCCACGCCGCTGAGGCGGTGTGCGCGCCTATCACCGGCGTGTTGCGCAAAGCCCAGCACCTTGATGGCCAGCACAGGAAACACGCAGGGCATGAGGTTCAAGATCAGCCCGCCAACAAACGCCCCCAGCACAGCCAGCAACCAAGCGCTGTGGGTAGCCGTTGCGGGCACAGGCGCGGCCGACGCGCTCGCGGCAGCGTTGGCTTTGAGCGCCTCTTGCAAGGCCGCAGGCACGGTGGGCTCGGTCGCAGCCGGCCACGTGCCGGCAACGGGCGTGGTCACGCGCCAGCCAGGTGGGCTCAGCGCAGGTGTGTTGGCCAGGGGCGCGAGCAACCAAGTGATTTGCTCTGGGCGGGTGCTGCGCAGCTCCGACAGAGGCAGGCTGACGGTCCAGTTCGCGCCCGTCCAGCGGCCTTCGGGGGGCGCGGCGGGCTGGGTGATGTCGCTTTGTTCAGGCACAGCCCACAAAGCCCGGCCATGCCAGGCGCTGGGCAGGTTGTGCACGGTGAGCGTCAAGCGCTGGCCTTCAACGCTGGCTTGCGCTTGGCCGCGCCAGGTCTCAGGCTGGGCCGCCTGGGCCTGCTCAAAAGCGCTGGCGTGGGTGTTGAGAACCTCACCAGGTGTGAGGGTGAGGCGAAAGTCGCCTTCTTGCGGAATACACGCTTGCTGGCACACCAGCCAGCTGGCGTGGAGTTGGATGTCCAGGGCTTGCCCCTGTGGCACAGCACCCAGGCGCATGGGCACGCTCAGCAGCACCGTGTTTTCAAAGCCGTGGTTGATCATGGGGCCCACGCTCAGGCGCTGGGGCACGGGCCACTGGATGTCACCGGCTTGCACGGCGGGCGGCAAACGCCAGCTCAAAGACGTGGGCAGGCCCGAGTCGCCCGGGTTTTGCCAGTAGGTGTGCCAGTGGGGCTGGTGCTGCAGACGCAGACCCAGCCACAGGGGCGCGCCGCTGCGCACGCCCTGGGGCGCATGGGCGATGAGCTCGGCACGCAGCTGCTCGGTCACCACCACCGCTGGGTTGGCGCCCAGGCGCTGCGCCAGGCTGCCGGACTGGGCCCAAGCCAAAACCGGCAGGGTTGCTAGCAAAACAATAGCAAGTACCCGACGCACAGCGTGGGGCAACATCGAAAAACACAAGGTATCGCGCATGCGGCCAAGTGTAGCCAAGCGGCTGGATAATGCAGGCATGGCCGACCTTCAACCCTCATCAGCGCAGGTCTGTGCGGCGGCACAGGCCGACATCGTGCTGGCCACGCTCAACGCCAAGTACATCCACGCCTCTTTGGGCTTGCGCTATTTGCTGGCCAACATGGCGCGCCACGGCAGCCCCGATTTGCAGGCTGCCACCGTGGTGCGAGAGTTCACCATCCAACGCCCGTTGGACGAGGTGGTGCGCGAGCTGCTGGCCCTCAAGCCCCGGGTCATCGGTCTGGGTGTGTACATCTGGAACGTCACCCAAACCACGGCGCTGGTGCGCGCGCTCAAGGCCGCAGACGCCAGCGTGAAGGTGGTGCTGGGCGGCCCCGAGGTCAGCCACGAGTGGCAAACCCAAGAGGTGGTGGCCTTGGCCGACCACCTCATCACCGGCTGGGGCGATGTGAGTTTCCCCAAGCTGTGCCTGGCTTTGCTGCATGGTCCCCAGCCGTTGATGAAGGTGATTGCCGGCGAGCAGCCGCCGCTTGATGACATTGCCCTGCCGTATGCGCATTACAGCCAGGCTGATTTGGCCCACCGCGTGCTGTACGTGGAGGCCTCGCGCGGTTGCCCTTTCAAGTGTGAGTTTTGCCTGAGCTCGCTGGACAAAACCGCCTGGGCTTTTGAGCTCGATGCTTTTTTGCAGGCGCTTGACGGCCTGTACGCCCGAGGTGCTCGCACCTTCAAGTTTGTGGACCGCACCTTCAACTTGAAGGCGGCGACTTCGGCAAAAATTCTGCAGTTTTTTCTGGATAAATTGCAGCTCGACCCGGTGCTGTTTGTGCACTTTGAGCTCATCCCCGACCAGCTGCCCGACCGGCTCAAAGCGCTGATTGCGCAGTTTCCGGCTGGGGTGCTGCAGTTTGAAATCGGCATCCAGAGCTTCAACCCGGAAGTTCAGCAACGCATCTCACGCCGCCAGGACGATGAGGCCACGGCCGATAACCTGCGCTGGCTGCTGCGCAGCAGCCAAGCCCACCTGCATACCGACCTGATTTTTGGCCTGCCCGGCGAAACCCTGGCCAGTTTTGCCGCTGGTTTTGACAAGCTTTACGCGCTGGGGCCGCATGAAATTCAGCTCGGCATCCTCAAGCGTTTGCGTGGCACCCCGATTGCGCGCCACACCGAGGCCCACCACATGGTGTACGACCCAGCGCCGCCCTACACCGTGCTGGCCACCGATGCGGTGGACGCCGCCACCCTCACGCAGTTTGGCCGCCTGGCCAGCTACTGGGACCGCCTGGCCAACTCGGGCCGTTTTGCCCGTACCTTGCCCCTGCTGCTGGCCACGCACGCCTCGCCCTTCATGGCGTTCTGGGATTTTTCCGTGTGGTTGTGGGCGCGCCAAGGCAGTCGCCACAGCCTGAGCCCTGAGCAGCTGGTCGACGCCTTGTTTGACTACCTGACAGGTCTGGCCGCACCGCTGTCTGCCTCTGTGGTTCGCCAAGCCTTGCTTGACGACTATGTGGCCAGTGGCGCACGAGCCCGCCCGGCTTGCTTGAGCGAGGTCTTGCCCAAACCCGCCGACCCCAAGCCGCGCGCCGCGACTTTGAGCAAGCGCCAAGCCCGCCACAGCGCAGCGGATGCGCACCCAGCTAAGATCGCGCCATGAACCCGATGCCAACCCCGTCACGTTTTTGGGCAGAGCTGCGTACCACCGACTTTGCGCGTCTGGACCTGGATCGCACGATGGCTGTGCTGCCCGTCGCGGCCACCGAGCAACATGGCCCGCACCTGCCCCTGAATGTGGACACGGTGCTGGTTGACGGCGTGGTGCAGGCTTGCCTGCCGCACCTCAAGGCCGATCTGCCTGTGCTGTTTTTGCCCACCCTGGCCACGGGGCTGAGCCCCGAGCACCAGGCCTTTGCTGGCACCTTGACCCACAGCGCAGCCACCACCCTGGCCCTGTGGACAGAGGTGGCTGAATCTGTGGCGCGCAGCGGCGTGAAAAAGTTGGTGCTGCTCAACGCGCATGGCGGGCAGGTGGGCTTGATGGACATCGTGGGGCGCGACCTGCGCAGCCGCTTGCACATGCTGGTCTACAGCGTGAGTTGGTTCAATTTGCCTTTGGGCGCGGCAGCCGAGGCCTTCAGTGCCGACGAACACCGTTTTGGCATCCATGCCGGCGACATCGAGACCTCCATGATGCTGGCCCTGCGCCCCGACTTGGTGGACATGGCCGCAGCGCAAAATTTCGCCTCCACATCGCACACCCGCGCGCAGCAGTTTGCAATCTTGGGCAACGGCAAAAGCGCCAAGTTGGCCTGGCAAACCCAAGACTACAACCCCCATGGTGCGGTGGGCAACGCGGCCGCAGCCACTGCCAGCAAAGGGCAGGCGTTGCTGGACGCTGCCGGGCGCGCCCTGGCGCAACTGCTTCATGAGATCGACCAATTGCCTGAGGACACCTTGCGCCCCGGGCCGCTGGGCTAGCCGAAGACCCAAAGCGACGAGGTGCCTGCCGCTGAGGCTTCAGGTCAGAATGACCAGAAGGGCCTGAAGTTGGCGGTCAAGCGTACGTGATCATGGCGGCGTGTTCGCTCTCGCCCAGGTGCGGCAGGGTGTTGTAGGTCAGCAAGCTGTGGCGCTTGGGGTTGAAGTTGAACTCGCTGACCGATGAGTTGCGGATGTGCAAATTGAGCTCAATCGACACCTCGGGTGCCAGGCCCAGCACCTGGCCCACGGCCGTGGCAATCGGCCCGCCACTGGAGACGATCAACACCCGCCCCTCGAAGTTTTGCCGCACATGGTCCAGCGCGCTGGCCACGCCTTGCACAAACTCGGCGTAGGTGGGCATGCCAGCGGGTTGCGTGGCGCCCTGCATCCAGCGCGTGAGGCCCTGGCGCAGCAAGCGGAAATGCTGGCGTACCTCCTCGGGCGAGGTGGCTTTTTGCAGGGGCTCGGGGTGAATGGCAGCAATCACCGCCTCGCTGTCGTACTCGTTGAGGCCCGGCCACAGGGTGGGGGTGTGCGCGTACTGCGCGCCTTGCGCAATGCCTTGCCAGGTTTGGGCATGGCGCTTGAGGGTGCCGGTGAGCACGGCCTCAAAGTGCATGTCTTGGCTGCGCCAGAACTCGCCCAGGCGGCGGCTTTGCTGCTCGCCCAATGGGCTGAGTTGGTCGTAATCGGCCGCACCAAACGAGGCCTGACCGTGGCGCACCAGAAAAAGTTGTCCCATGCAGAAATTTTCAAGAAATCGGGCTCTAGGCCACGTCCCCGCTGAATATCTTGCTCCTGATTCAGGAGCGACTTCAGTTGATGAAGTTGAACAGGGACAGGCGTTGCACAGCCGCGTAGGTTTTCAAAGCTGAATCGTAACCGGTTTGCTGCAAGTGAAACTCGGAGATGGCTTGGGGCATGTCCAGGTCTTCAGCGCGGGAGCGGTCAGCGGTGAGCTGCAGGGTTTTGTCGGTTTGGTTGCGCTCGATGGTGTCGGCGCGGTTGAGCAAGTCGCCCGCCACCATGCGCGCTGACTCGATGCGGTTGGTACTCGCGTCAATTTGGGTCAGGGCCAAGCTCAAGTTGTGGTTGAGTTGGTTGCCGCTGTCGTTGCGGATGCTGGCAATCGCGTCGTCCAAAATTTTGAACACATTGAGCTGCGTGCTGGGGCTCACCAGCACCGTGTCACCTGTGGCGGGCTTGCCGCTGACCACGATCGACAGGCCGTCGAACACCACGGCTTGGCCCTGGGTGTAGGGCTTGTTGCTCTGCACCGTGGTGTTGGTCGTGGTGTTGATCACGTCGTAGCTGGTGGGGCTGCTAAAGCGCAATTCATAGGTGTTACCCGTCACCAGCGTGGGGTCGATCACCTGGCCGGCATCGGTGGAGACCGCGCCGTTGCTCACGCCCAGATCGACCTTGAACACGCCATTGCCGCTGGGCACATTCATCCACACGGTTTGGCCGTCCATGGCCCCGGGGATGGAGGTGGTGGTGGCCGCGCGTTGCCCGCCGATACCGCTGAAACTCACGCCCGAGGCAGCGTCCACAAAGGGTGCAGCCTGGCTGGCCAAACCGCCAAAAATCGGGTTGCCGTTGCTGTCGAGCCGGTTGGCGTAGTTGAAGAGCTGGTCGCGCAGACCTTGCATTTCCAAAGCCAGGCTTTTGCGGTCGTTGGCGTTGTAAGCGCCGTTGCCGGCATTGATGACCAGGCTGCGCAGGGTTTGCAAGGCCGCAACTGAGTCGCCCAGCGTGGCCTCCACCATGCTCATGGCGTTGACCTGCAGCTTGAGGGCGCGCTCGTCGGTTTCAATGCGGCTGAGGCGGTTTTGCGCGCGCTCAGCCTGGGCTGCGCCAACCGGGTCGTCGCTGGGGCGCACCACGCGTTTGCCTGCCGAGAGTTTTTCTTGCAGGTCGGCAATGTCGGCCTGGCGCTTGGTCAGGTTGGCGATGGTGTTGTCAAAGGTGTTGGCCGTTCCGAGTCGCATGGCTTATCTCGCTGGGTTCAGATCAACGGGTCACGCTTTGGATGAGCGTGTCAAACAAGGTTTGTGCCACCTGCAGCATCTTGCCGCTGGCCTGGTAGGCCTGCTGGTACTGCAGCATCTTGGCGGCTTCTTCGTCCAGGTTCACGCCGGCTACCGCGGTGCGGTCCTTTTCCAAATTCACCGCGATGTTTTCTGACACGGTGGCCGCCGACTGCGCGCTTTGCACCCGGGTGCCGATGTTGGCAATCAGGCTGGCGTAGCCGTCGATCATCGGGCCGCCGTCAAAGGTCACGCTGTCGCGCAAGTCCAGCATGTTTTGGGCATTGCCGCCGTCCGACGAGGTGTTGGGCCGCACCACAATCACGTCGCCCATCATGGGCGAGCCTTGCAGGGTCAGGCTCCAGCCGCTGCCTGCAGGGTCGCTGAACTCAATGACTTGGCCCGGTGCGTAGCTGTGAAAAGCCGGGGGCATGTTGGTGTCGTCTGAACGGATGTACTGCCCTGGGCTGGTGAATGTCAGGGTCACCGCAGGAGGCGCAGGCAGCGAGCGGGTGACCACCTTGTCGATGGCCAAGGTGCCTTGGTTGCTGGCTTGTGCGGTGGCGCCCACGGGGCTGGACATGGCCAAGCCGCGCGGCGATGAAAACCCCACAAACATGCTGTCGGCCACGCCGTCTAAGGGCTTGAGCAAAAAGCGGTCGCCGGTGTTGGCGGTGTCGGTGACGTTGATGGTCAGCCCGTCAATCTTGACCTCGCTGCTGGTGTTGAGGTTGAACGCAAAGGTTTTGCCGTCGCTCACCCGAGTGATGGTCAGGTCTTTGGCCGAGGTGAAGAGCAGTTCATAGTCGGAGGCCACCAGGTCCGACACCCCCGAGGGCTGGGTTTGCAATGCCACCGACACCTTGGCTGAACCGGTGTTGAGCTTGGAGGCAAAGGACGCGGGCATGTCTGGCAGCTTGAACATGGCCTGCCCGATTTGGCCATTGAGGTCAAAACCCAGGGCTTGCTGGTCGTTGATCTTGGTGCCGATGGCCAGGCTCATGCGGCTGAGCAGGTTGCGCGCGTCGACCAGGTCGCGGTTTTGAAAGCGCAGCAGCCCCGAGACCTCGCCGCCGCCCATGACCTGTTCGTCCAGCAGTTGGGGCTCGCTGCCACCAAACGACACGCCCAATTTGCGGATGTTGGGGTTGTTGAAGGGGTCGTTCTCAATGGTGACCGTGCCCGCAGTTTCACCCAGCACCAGGGGCTGGCTGCCGGCTAAAAACACGCTCACCGAGCCATCGGAGTTGGGCACGCTGGTGGTTTGCACCAAGCGGTTGAGGTCACGGATCATCTGGTCGCGCCGGTCCAGCAAGTCGTTGGGGCTTTGCCCCGAGCCCAGCGCGTAGGTGATTTGGTCGTTGGACTGGGCGATCTGCTGGGCGAGCTGGTTGATCACGTTGGTGTTGGCCTTGAGCTGGCTGACCGTGCCCACCTGGATGTCGTTGAGTTGGCTGGCGGTGGAACGAAAGCGCGCAGCCAACTCGTCAGCGCGTGTGAGCACCACCGAGCGGGCGGTCAGGTCGTTGGGCGCGTTGGCGATGTCAGAAAACGCGTTGAGCAAGTTGCCCACCGCTGCGCCCAAACCGTTGGGGCCACCCTGGAACGAGGCCTCCAGCGTGATGAGGTTGTTCTCACGCGTTTTGTCCGCCACGGCCACCGATTGGGCCAGCGTGGCTTGCTTGGTCAAAAAGTCGCTGTAGCTGCGCGTGATGGCCACCAGGTTCACGCCCTTGCCGTAATAGCCCCCGCCGGTGAACTGACCGGGGATGTTTTGCAGCACCACCGACTGGCGCGAGTAGCCCGGTGTGTTGACGTTGGCAATGTTGTTGCCCACCGTCTGCAACGCGGCTTGGTTGGCCGTGAGGGCGCTGGCGCTGATGTTGAGAATGCCGTGTTGAATCACAACCAAAATTGAGCCAATTTCCGAGGTTTACACACTGAAAATTGAGCCACGTTGAGGGCTACCCTGCTGATTTTTTGGGCAGGGTGGTCTGGAGTGATCAACGTGAGTACATTGAGCAAATTGCGCCGTCTTGTCTTGAGGGACGGCATATCCATTCGCGAGGCCAGCAACCGGCTGGGGATTTCTCGCAATACGGCCAAGAAGTGGCTGGATCAGCCCGAGATGGTGGAGCCCCGTTATCCGAAGCGGGCATCAGGTCCGGGGATTTTGGAGCCATTTGAGGAGGTGCTGACGCAGTGGCTGAAGTCCGACAGTCATCGCAACAAACGCGAGCGCCGGGGCACCAAGGCATTGTTTGAAGGGCTGCGGGCGCTGGGCTATCCGGGCAGCCGAGGGCCGGTGTACACCTTTGCCCTGCGCTGGCGCAAAGAGCAGGACTTGGCGGCCAAGGGGCAGGGTTTTGTGCCGATGCACTTTGACATGGGCGAGGCGTTCCAGTTTGACTGGAGCACCGAGTACGCGGTCATTGGCGGTTTGCGCAGGCGCCTGGAGGTGGCGCACACCAAATTGGCGGCCAGCCGGGCGTTTGTGCTGTCGGCCTATTACAACCAGGCGCACGAGATGTTGTTTGAGGCCCATGCCCGGGCGTTTGCTGTGTTTGGCGGCGTCACCAAGCGCGGCATCTACGACAACATGAAGACGGCGGTGGACAAGGTGGGCGAAGGCAAGAAGCGCATCGTCAACGCCCGCTTTGAAACGATGACGGGCCACTACCTGTTTGATCCTGAGTTCTGCAACCGGGCATCGGGTTGGGAGAAAGGCATCGTTGAGAAGAACGTGCAGGACCGGCGACGGGGCATCTGGCGCGAGGCCAGTGAGCGGCGCTGGAACTCGCTCGAGGAACTCAACGCCTGGCTGCACAAAGCCTGTGTCGACGCCTGGGAGCATTTGCAGCATCCCGAATGGACTCAGATGAGCATTGCCGATGTGTACCAAGACGAGCGGCTGCGGCTGATGCCCAATCCCCGGCCATTTGATGGGTACATCGAGCACCCGGCGCGGGTGTCTTCCACATCGCTGATCAGTTTCCAGCGTAACCGTTACAGCGTGCCCTGCGAATGGGTCAACGCGATGGTGAGTGTGCGGGTGTATCACGACCATTTGATGGTGGTCTCGCCGGAGGGGGAGTTCATCCGGCTCAAGCGCTGCTTTGAGCGGGACCAGACCATTTATGACTGGACGCACTACATCGCGCTGATCGAGCGCAAGCCCGGCGCTTTGCGCAATGGAGCACCGTTCAGGACGATGCCCGAGCCATTACGGCAGTTGCAGGATCAGTTGCTGCGGCACCCCGGTGGAGATCGGGTCATGGCGCAGGTGCTCAACGCGGTGACCTTGCACGGGCTGGAAGCTGTGCTGGTGGCCGCTGAGCTGGCCTTGCAGTCCGGGCGGGTCAGCGCCGAGCATGTGCTGAACGTGCTCTCGCGGCTGAAGGAACAAACCCGAAGCAACGAGCCGGTGCACACCCACCTGAACCTGAGCAGGCCGTCACAGGCCAATGTGGACCGGTATGACCGGCTGCGAAGTCAGCAGATGAGCGGACAGGAGGTCAGCCATGCTTGATCTGATTGCTGACTTCAAGGAGCTGGGCTTGCACGGCATGGCCAGTGCCTGGCCGGAAGTTCAAGGCACGGCCCGCATCAAGTCGCTGGACCACGAAACGGTGCTGATGCAATTGATCAAGGCCGAGAAGGCGCAACGCGAGGTGCGCTCCATGGCCTATCAAATGCGTGTGGCCCGATTCCCGGCGCACCGGGATTTGTTGGGCTTTGACTTCACGCAGGCCCATGTGGACGAGGCCTTGGTCCAAAAGCTCCACAGCCTGGAGTTTGTGAATTCGGCGCACAACGTGGTGTTGGTGGGTGGCCCGGGCACGGGCAAAACCCACCTGGCCACCAGTCTGGGCGTCCAAGCCATCCGTGCTCATGGCAAGCGGGTTCGATTCTTCTCCACGGTGGAACTGGTCAACGCTCTGGAGCTGGAGAAAGCGCAAAACAAAACCGGTCAACTGGCCTATCGGCTGATGTACGTGGACATGGTGATCCTAGACGAGATGGGCTACCTGCCATTCACCCAGTCCGGCGGGGCACTGCTGTTTCACTTGCTCTCCAAGCTCTACGAGCGCACCAGCGTGGTCATCACGACCAACCTGAACTTCTCGGAATGGAGCAACGTGTTTGGCGATGCCAAGATGACCACGGCGCTGCTGGACCGTCTGACGCACCACTGCCACATCGTGGAGACAGGCAATGAAAGCTGGCGGTTCAAGAACTCAACGGCCGCCGCCGTTCCCACCAAACCTCAGCGGGCCAAAGCCCAGAAAGGAGAAGCCAAAGACACCGAGCAGCTAGACTTATCCACAACCAACTGAACAAAACTTCCCTAAAACCAGTGGCTCAATATTCAACGTGAACACTGGCTCAGTTTGGCTGATGAATCAACAGACTATGCGTTTTGCCAGTCGTTGGGTGCCAGGATTCACCGGGAGGGGCACCCCGGTCTTTTGACGCCATCGGTTCGTAGGCCTGCTGGCGAAAATGCGGCGATTTTTAACCCCGACGTGCTGTCCAACCCAAGGCTCAACTGCCAGCTGACTTATCGCTTAGATGGCGATCAGATCATGGTGGAGAAGCAACCCGGGGTGGCATGGCTCACCTTGGCTGTGGCGAGCTTTTCTTAGCACGGACTTCAATGCCACTGCGCGGGTTTGCCAAGCCTTGCGCCTGACCCAAATCAAACACACCAAGCCTCAGCCAACTTACATTGAAGTCGTGCTGCTAAGGAAACTTATCAGCACCGCCAAAGCCGGGATGACCGGTGATGGTGCTGTCCCTGTCACCAGGGATTGTTGGGGATCAACAGACCGGTTGCGATTCGCTCCACTGGCATCCCCAACCGGCCCGCCGACGGTGCAAGCTGTCGGCGGGTTTCTTTTTGCGGCTCAGCTGCTCAAGCCCACGTACACGTTTTGCACGTCGTCGTTGTTGTCGATGGCGGCTAAAAAGGCTTCGACTTCTTCGAGCTGCTCGGCTGTGAGCTCGCTGGCTTTGACGGGGTTTTTGGGTTTGTAGCCCAGCTTGGCGCTCAGCACCGTGAAACCCTGGGCGGGCAGGGCGCGGTTCACCACATCGAGGTCTGTTGCATCGGTGATGAACACCGTCACGCCATCTTCGTCGGCGGCTTCAAAGTCTTGCGCACCGGCTTCAATGGCGGCCAGTTCGGCATCTGCGCCTGGCGTGGCGGGTTCAGCCTCGATGAACCCCACGTGGTCAAAATCCCACGACACCGAGCCCGATGTGCCCAGCTGGCCTTTGCGAAACAGCACGCGCATCTCAGGCGCGGTGCGGTTCACGTTGTCGGTCAGGCATGCCACCATCACCGGCACGCGGTGGGGCGCAAAGCCTTCGTAAATGACCGACTCAAAATTAACCGCATCAGCACCAATGCCCGCGCCTTTTTTGATGGCGCGCTCCAAGGTGTCTTTGGGCATCGAGACCTTGCGGGCCTGCTCAACGGCCAGGCGCAAACGCGAGTTGCCCGCTGGGTCGGCACCGCCGCGCGCAGCCACCATGATTTCTTTGGCCAGCTTGCCGAACAATTTGCCTTTGGCATCGGCCACCTGAGCCTTGCCCTTTGCTTTCCATTGCGCGCCCATGGGGGTGATCTTTCTGAAGAATTGAGAGGGTGTTTATATCACCGTGGGCTGTGGGTTCTGAGGGCTTAGCAAAGCCCCAAGATGCCAGGCCGGGCAACATAAACGCCAACTGCTGGCATCAGCCCGTAACGGTTTGGGCAATCAACACATCAGCCGAGATGCCCAAACTTTGGTGCAGCCTGCGAATCATGGCCAGTGTGAGCGGGCGCTTGCGGTTCAGAACTTCATAGACGCGGTTGCTCTTGCCAATGATCTGCTCAAGATCTTTGATGGATAGGCCGCTTTGTTCCATTCGGAATTTGATGGCTTCCACAGGGTCTGGTGCGGTGATGGCGATGTGCTTGGCCTCGTAGGCCTGCACCAGCGTTGCCAGAATATCAAGCCGATCTCCCTCAGGTGTACCCAGATCGGGATCCGTGTCCATCAAGGCTGAAATCTCTTTGAGCGTGGCCTTGTAGTCAGCTTCGGTATGGATGGGGCGAATGTTCATGTCTTGCTCCTTGGCCACTCAGGCCGACTCGATGGTTTCTGCGTCTATGGCGTCGTATTCTTTGTGGGTGCCGACAAACTTCACGTAGACGATCTGCAACTTGTACGCAACGGCTACCACCAGCCGGTAGTCATTACCTTTGATGTTGAAAACCACACGACGGTTTTTCAACACGCTAGCACTACGGTAGTGCGCCTTGATGTCAGCGGGCTGTGTCCAGGCAGCTCGCGTGGCCTCCTCGTGCCAAGCCCTCAGTGGCTGCTCTGCATCAAGATGGCACTCCCAGAAAGCTCGAAGCGTAGAAACAGCAATAACACGCATGGCACGTAGTTTAGTCCCAAATTGGGACTTCGGGGTCATTGTTAAGGGAGAACCCCATGAACAGAACCTTGCGCACAGTCAACAATGCTTAGCACCAGCCAAGGATGCCCATGACCCACGCGCCACACCCGAACCGCCGACATTTTTTAACCAC
This sequence comes from Hylemonella sp. UBA6679, assembly GCA_002454975.1. GTDB lineage: Bacteria > Pseudomonadota > Gammaproteobacteria > Burkholderiales > Burkholderiaceae_C > Hylemonella. The sequence continues at coordinate 39,792 of DKJZ01000026.1, read as the reverse complement.
GGTTGCCTTGGGCGCCGGTGCCACCATGAGCGGGGCGCTTGCCCAGCCTAAGTGGCCGGCCAAGCCGATACGCATTGTGGTGGCCTTCCCGCCCGGGGGGCTCACCGACACCTACGCGCGCAACTTTGCCGATTTTTTAGGCAGCAAGTTTGGCGTGACTGTGCTGGTAGACAACAAGCCAGGTGCGGGCTCCATCATTGGCATAGATGCGGTGGCCAAGTCGGCACCTGATGGCTACACCTTGCTCATGACCACCTCGGGCACGGTGTGGCAAAACCGCGTGCTCTACAGCAAGCTGCCCTACAACCTCGACAAAGACCTGGTGCCCGTGGTGCACTTTCCCTCTGGCCCGCTGGTGGTGGGGGTGGGTGAGAAGGTGCCTTCGCGCAACATCCACGAGTTTGTGGAGTTTGCGAAAAAAAACCAGGTCACCATGGGGAGCTACGCACCCGGCGCTTACCCGCACATGGTGGCCGACCAGATGAACCGCCGCTTTGGCACCAACATCCTCACGGTGCACTACCGCGGCGAGGCGCCCATGTGGGTGGATTTGGCCTCAGGGCAAATACAGGTGGCCATCGGCAGCTACCAGGCGTTTTCCAGCGTGGCCGCCCGCGGGGTGCGCCCCATAGGCGTGACGGGCTCTTACCGCTCGCCCAAGTTGCCAGAGGTACCCACCTTGTTTGAGCAAGGCATGGAAGACCGCACCGTCACCTTAGAAGGCGGCCTGCCCATGCTGGCACCCGCAGGCACGCCCGAGGCCGTGTTGCGCGCCATCAACCAGGCCGCGCTGGAGTGGGCCAACACCGAGCGTGCGCAAAAGCTGCGTGAAACTTTCGCCATTCCCAACAAGCCCAAAAACCTCACCGACATGCGGCGCGACTGGGAGACCGAGGTGCCGGTCTGGATCAAGCTCGCTGTCGACTTGGGGCTCAAGCTTGATTAACACCCATACCTAAAAACAAGCCCACACCTGCTGCGACAACGTCACCATGAAATCGGGCCGGGTGTAAAGCGCAAACACCAGCAGCAGGGCGATGCTTGCGCTCACCCAAGCCAGCAGGCGTTTGGTGTGGGGCTTCATACGGCAGCGGGTTGCGCGTTGCGCTCAATGGCCCGTTCTTTCACAGGCAAGTTCACCAGCGCGGCAAAGACGCCCAGCGCAATGGCGATGTACCACACCACGTCGTAGCTGCCGGTTTTGTCGTAGAGGTAGCCGCCCAGCCACACGCCCAAAAACGAGCCAATTTGGTGGCTGAAAAACACAAACCCGCCCAGCATCGACAAATGTGCCACGCCAAATATTTGCGCCACCGTGGCATTGGTGGGTGGCACGGTGGAGAGCCACAGCAAACCCATCACCGACGAAAACACATACACACTCGCAGGCGACAAAGGCACCAGCAAAAACACACTGATGGCCACGGCGCGGGCCATGTAAATAAAAGCCAAAATGTTTTTCTTAGGCATGCGCTGGCCCAGCGAGCCAGCAATGTAAGTGCCAAACACATTGAACAAGCCAATGAGCGCGAGCGAGTAGCTCGCCACCTGCGGCGACAGGCCTTGGTCTTTGAGGTAGCTGGGCATGTGCACCCCAATGAACACCACCTGAAAACCGCACACAAAGTAGCCCGCCATCAGCAGCTGAAAACTCGGGTACTTGAAAGCTTCGCGCAGTGCTTGCACGATGGTTTGCTCGCGCTTGGCAGGCGTGCCACCAGCAAAGCCCGGTTCGCGCAAACCCCAGGCCAGCGGGATGATCAACACAACCGCCGCACTCAAAGCCACCAGGGCTTGCTGCCAGCCCAGCGTGTCAATCAAAAAGCCTTCGGTGGGCACCATCAAAAACTGCCCAAACGAGCCAGCAGCAGCGGCCACACCCATGGCCCATGAGCGTTTTTCCAGGCTCACGTTGCGGCCAATCACGCCGTAAATCACCGCGTAGGTGGTGCCGGCTTGCGCCGAGCCGATCAGCACGCCCGCCGTAAGCGCAAAGGTCAAGGGCGTGGGGCTGTAGGCCATGCCCAACAGGCCCAGGGCGTAGAGCACCGCGCCGCCAATCAGGGTGCGAAACGCCCCAAATTTGTCGGCCAACATGCCGGCAAAAATACCCACCAAGCCCCAGCTCAGGTTTTGAATGGCGATGGCAAACGCAAAGTTTTCACGGGTCCAGTTTTGGGCCTGCGTGACGGGTTGCAGCCACAAGCCAAAGCCATGCCGCACCCCCATGGAGAGGGTCACAATGGCGGCGCCGCACACCAGCACCTGCGTGATCGAGAGTTTTTTCATGCATCAAATGTAGCCAATCTTGGCTGCAGGCACCGGTCACCCTCAAGACACGCGCGGCCGTACTGTATGCTCATCCAGTGAATCAAAACACCGCGACTACAATTTGCCCATGGCTGTGAAACCCAACTCCGACTACTCCGAAGGCTCGATCCGGGTCCTCAAAGGGCTCGAACCCGTCAAGCAACGCCCGGGCATGTACACCCGGACCGACAACCCGCTGCACATCATCCAAGAGGTGATCGACAACGCCGCCGACGAGGCGCTGGCGGGCTTTGGTAAAAAAATCAAAGTCACGCTGCACACCGATAGCTCGGTGAGCGTGGAAGACGACGGCCGCGGCATCCCGTTTGGCATGCACCCCGAAGAAAAAGCGCCAGTGGTCGAGCTGGTGTTCACCCGCTTGCATGCAGGCGGCAAGTTCGACAAAGGCAAGGGCGGTGCCTACAGCTTCTCAGGCGGCCTGCACGGCGTGGGCGTGAGCGTGACCAACGCTTTGTCCAAGCGCCTGGAGGTCACCAGCTACCGCGAGGGGCAGGTGGCCACGCTGGTGTTTTCTGGCGGCGACGTGACCGAGCCCCTGCGCGTGCGTGCGGCCGGCGAGTCGGCTGATGGCAGCAAAGACCGCAAGAGCGGCACCACCGTGCGCGCCTGGCCCGATGCCAAATACTTTGAGGCCGCCACGCTGCCCATCAACGAGCTGACCCATTTGCTGCGCAGCAAAGCGGTGTTGATGCCGGGCGTGAGCGTGACGCTGGCCATTGAAAAAACCCGGGACTCGCAAACCTGGCAATACAAAGGTGGTTTGAGCGACTACCTCATGCAAACGCTCAGCGCCGATCCGGTCATCCCCATGTTTGAAGGCGAGGGCTTTGCCGACAACAGCGACACCTTTGCCGACGGCGAAGGCGCCTCGTGGGCCGTGGCCTTCACCGAAGAAGGCCAGCCGGTACGCGAGAGCTACGTCAACCTCATTCCCACCAGCGCAGGCGGCACGCATGACAGCGGTTTGCGCGATGGTTTGTTCAACGCGGTGAAGAGCTTCATTGAGCTGCACAGCCTGTTGCCCAAGGGCGTGAAGCTGCTGCCCGAAGACGTGTTTGCACGCGCCAGTTACGTGCTCAGCGCCAAGGTGCTCGACCCGCAGTTTCAGGGCCAGATCAAAGAGCGCTTGAACTCGCGCGACGCGGTGCGTTTGGTCTCAGGCTTTGTGCGCCCCACGCTCGAGCTGTGGCTCAACCAGCATGTGGACTACGGCAAGAAACTGGCCGAGCTGGCCATCAAGGCTGCGCAAACCCGACAACGTGCGGGCCAGAAAGTAGAAAAGCGCAAAGGCTCGGGCGTGGCCGTGTTGCCGGGCAAGCTCACCGATTGCGAGAGCCGCGACATCGCCCACAACGAGGTGTTTTTGGTCGAGGGCGATTCGGCTGGCGGCAGCGCCAAGATGGGCCGCGACAAAGAAAGCCAGGCCATTTTGCCACTGCGCGGCAAGGTGCTCAACACCTGGGAAGTTGAGCGCGACCGTTTGTTTGCCAACACCGAAATTCACGACATTGCCGTGGCCATCGGGGTGGACCCGCACGGCGCCAACGACACGCCTGACCTGAACAATTTGCGCTATGGCAAGGTGTGCATTTTGAGTGACGCCGATGTGGACGGCTCACACATCCAGGTGCTCTTGCTCACGCTGTTTTTCCGGCACTTTCCCAAGCTCATAGAAGCCGGGCATGTGTACGTGGCGCGCCCGCCGCTGTTTCGGGTGGATGCCCCGGCCCGTGGTAAAAAACCTGCAGCCAAAATGTATGCGCTCGATGAAGCCGAACTCACCAGTATTCTGGACAAGCTGCGCAAAGACGGCGTGCGCGAAGGCGCTTGGAGCATCAGCCGCTTCAAGGGCCTGGGCGAGATGAACGCTGAGCAGCTGTGGGAAACCACCCTCAACCCCGACACCCGCCGCCTGCTGCCCGTGCAGCTGGGCGCGACCGACTTTTTACAAACCGAAGCGCTGATCACCAAGCTCATGGGCAAGGGTGAGGCTGCGGCCCGCCGCGAGCTCATGGAGCTGCACGGCGACAGCGTGGAAGTGGACATCTGACCATGGACCAGCTCATCGACCCCTCCACCGACGACCAACCCGGCCTGGCTGCCTACGCGCAAAGGGCTTACCTGGAATACGCGCTCAGCGTCGTCAAAGGCCGCGCCTTGCCCGATGTGTGCGACGGCCAAAAGCCGGTGCAGCGGCGCATTTTGTACGCCATGTCACGCATGGGCCTGGGCTTTGGCGGGGCCAACGGCAACACCGCGGCCAAGCCCGTGAAAAGCGCGCGCGTGGTGGGTGATGTGCTGGGCCGTTTTCACCCGCACGGCGACCAAGCCGCCTACGACGCGCTGGTGCGCATGGCGCAAGATTTTTCGCAGCGCTACCCACTCATTGACGGGCAGGGCAACTTCGGTTCGCGCGATGGCGACGGCGCTGCGGCCATGCGTTACACCGAGGCGCGCTTGGCAAAAATCAGCAGCTTGCTGATGGACGAGATCGACCAAGGCACGGTGGACTTCATGCCCAACTACGACGGCTCCACCGAAGAGCCCAAGCAGTTGCCCGCGCGTTTGCCTTTTGCTTTGCTCAATGGCGCCAGTGGCATTGCCGTGGGTTTGGCCACAGAAATCCCCAGCCACAACCTGCGTGAGGTGGCCGATGCCTGCGTGGCGCTCATCAAAGACGCCAAGCTCAGCGACGAGGCGCTGTTTGCGCTCATGCCCGGCCCCGATTACCCGGGTGGCGGGCAAATCATCAGCAGTGCGCAAGACATTGCGGACGCTTACCGCACCGGCCGCGGCTCCTTGAAGTGCCGCGCTCGTTGGAAAATTGAAGACCTGGCCCGCGGCCAGTGGCAACTGGTGGTCACCGAGCTGCCCCCGGGCGTGAGCACCCAGCGCGTGCTCGAAGAAATTGAAGAGCTCACCAACCCCAAGGTCAAGGCTGGCAAAAAAGCGCTGACCCAAGACCAAACCCAGCTCAAGGCCGCGGTGCTGGCCGTGCTGGATGTGGTGCGCGACGAGTCGAGCAAAGACGCGCCGGTGCGCCTGGTGTGCGAGCCCAAGAGCAGCCGCATCGAGCAGTCCGAGCTCATCAACACCTTGCTGGCCCACACCAGCTTGGAAACCTCGGCGCCCATCAACCTCACCATGGTGGGGCTGGATGGCCGGCCTACGCAAAAATCTTTGCGCGAGATGCTGCTGGAGTGGGTGGCTTTCAGGCACAGCACCATCGAGCGGCGCTCGCGCTACAAGCTCGACAAGGTGCTCGACCGCATCCATATTCTGGAGGGCCGCCAGCTGGTGCTGCTCAACATCGACGAGGTGATTGCCATCATCCGCCAGTCGGACGAGCCCAAGCAGGCGCTCATCGTGCGCTTCAAATTGAGCGAGCGCCAGGCCGAAGACATCCTTGAAATTCGCCTGCGTCAGTTGGCGCGCCTGGAGGCCATCAAGATCGAGCAAGAGTTGTCAGAGCTGCGCGACGAGCAAAAGAAACTCGAAGAAATTTTGGGCAGTCCCAGCGCTTTGCGCCGCTTGATGGTCAAAGAAATTGAGGCCGATGCCAAAACCTTTGCCGATGCACGCCGCACCTTGATTCAGGCCGAGAAAAAAGTGGTGCTGGAGGTCAAGGTGGTGGACGAGCCCGTGACCGTGGTGGTCTCCGACAAAGGCTGGGTGCGTGCGCAAAAGGGCTGGGCCAAAGAGCGCAGCGCTGACTTCGCTTTCAAGCCCGGCGACAGCCTGTACGCCGCGTTTGAATGCCGCTCCATCGACACGCTGTTGGTGTTTGGCTCCAACGGCCGGGTGTACTCGGTGGCTGTGTCGGCCTTGCCGGGCGCGCGAGGTGACGGCCAACCCGTGACCACCTTGATTGAGTTGGAAGCGGGCAGCACCATTGCACACTATTTTGCGGGCGCCCCATCGGCCAACCTGCTGCTGAGCACCTCGGGCGGCTATGGTTTCATGGCCACGGTGGAGAACATGAGTTCGCGCCAAAAGGGCGGCAAAGCCTTCATCACCTGCAACGAGGGCGACACGGTGTGCATGCCGTCGCCCGTGAATGTGAGCTTGCCCATGTACCCCGGTGTGCCTGTGGCGCCAGCGGCCAACCTCAGCTTGATCAGCGCTGCGCCCACAGCCACGCACGTGGCTTGCGCGTCCACCGGCGGGCGCATTTTGACCTTTGAGCTCAGCGAGCTCAAGCCCATGGCCAATGGCGGGCGCGGCCTGATGCTCATTGACCTCGAAGACAAAGACACCTTGGCCGGTGCCGCTGCCTACACCCGCTCGGTGCGTTTGGAAGGCGTGGGGCGTGGCGGCAAAGCGCGCGACGAAACCCTGGAGATCCGCAGCCTGAACAACGCGCGTGCCGCACGCGGGCGTAAGGGCAAGGCGGCTGACCTGGGCTTCAAGCCCGCCCGCATTCTGCGTGTGGAATGAGTGAGCCGCGCCATGCCCTGATTGCCGGTGCCGGCATTGGTGGCCTGGCAGCCGCTCTGGCCTTACAGCGCCTGGGCTGGCAGCTACAAATAGTAGAGCAAGCACCTGTTTTGAGTGAGGTGGGGGCGGGCATTCAGCTCGGCCCCAACGTGACCCGCATCTTGCAGCACTGGGGCTTGCAAGATGCCCTGAAGGCCTGCGCTTTCGAGCCCGAACGCTTGGTCTCGCGCAGCGCCTTGCAGGGCCACGAGCTTGGGGTGTTGCCACTGGGACAGGCCATGCGCGAGCGTTTTGGTGCGCCGTACCTCACCATCCACCGCGCTGATTTGCATGGGCTGCTCTTGCAGTCTTTGGGGCAGGCGATGGATCAGACTTTGGTGCAGGCTTTGATACAAGGTGCGAGCCCGGCCAACGCCTTGGCTCACTGCGCTGATCTCAAGCTGGGCCAAACCGTTCAAAGTGTGACGATGCAGGAGGGCGTGCAGGTGCAAACCAACACAGAGCTACTGCAAGCGCCTTTGTTGATTGGCGCCGATGGTTTGTGGAGCCGTGTGCGCCAAGCGCTGTGGCAAGACGGCCCGCCCACACCCACAGGCCATGTGGCCTACCGCGCGCTCATTGCCATGGCCGATTTACCGGCCGCCTTGCGCACCCAGCACATCACGGTGTGGCTCGGGCCTGCTTTGCATGTGGTGCAGTACCCGGTGCGCGCTGGGCAAGCCATGAACGTGGTGGTGATTGCGTACAACAGGTTTGAGGCACAGCAGGGTTGGGATCACTTGGTCGCCGCGCAAGAGGTCTTGGGGGCCACCGCCCAGGTGTGCGCACCTTTGCGCGCTGTGTTGGATGCGATGCCTGTGTGGTCGCGCTGGGTATTGTTTGACCGCGCGCCCCTCACCGGCGCACACGCCATGGCCCAAGGACGCGTGGCGTTGCTGGGGGATGCGGCTCACCCCATGCGCCCTTACTTGGCCCAAGGTGCGGGCATGGCCATTGAAGACGCGCAAGCGCTGGCGCTTGCTTTGCAAGATCGACCCGTGCCGGATGCCCTGGCGCATTACGCGCAGCAGCGTTGGCAGCGCAACGCACGGGTGCAAGCCCGCGCGCGGCGCAACGGGCGTGTGTTTCACCTGGGCGCGCCTTGGTCGCTCGCGCGTGATGTGGCTTTGCGCATGGCCGGCCCCAAGCTCATGAACCTGCCGTGGCTCTATGGCCACGTGGCCCCGGGCACTTGATCAGGCTGGGTTGTTGAAAATATCGGGCAAGCCGTGCCGGCTGCGCGCGCGGATGCAGGCGTCGCTGCCTTCTTCAAACTCGCGGCAAGGGGAGGGGCGCCACTCGTAAATGCCGCAGCCCACGTTCTGGCCCACTTTGCCGGTGAGCGCAGCGCAGCGTATGGGCACGTGGTCGGTGCCGCGCATGCGCACGGTGCTGCCGTTGACCGGTACGGTCAGGCCCGAGGGCACGCGCCCACCCATGTCGTCAAGCTCGTAGACCGCAAAATCCACCCGAAAATTGGCGCAACATGCGCCGCAAGACGTGCAGGCACTCATGGTCGTTGTTTCTGTCAGGCCTGACGTCCCAAGAGCAGGTATTCCATCAGGGCTTTTTGCACGTGCATGCGGTTTTCAGCCTCGTCCCACACCACGCTTTGCGGCCCGTCGATCACCTCGGCTGAAACCTCTTCACCACGGTGCGCAGGCAAGCAGTGCATGAACAGCGCATCGGGTTTGGCCACCGCCATCAAGCGGCTGTCCACACACCAGTCGGCAAAAGCTGCGCGGCGCGCTTCGTTCTCGGCCTCAAAGCCCATGCTGGTCCACACATCGGTGGTGACCAGGTCAGCCCCTTCGCAGGCTTGCAAGGGGTTGCTATAAGTTTTATAGCTGCCTTGCCCCATGTCGCTTGGCGCAGCAGCTGTTTTTTCATTCACCTCGTAGCCGCTGGGGGTGCTCACCCGCAAATGAAAACCCAGCATGGCCGCAGCCTGCAGCCAGGTGTTGGCCATGTTGTTGCCGTCGCCCACCCAAGCCACGGTTTTGCCAGCGATCGAGCCGCGGTGCTCAATGAAGGTGAAGATGTCGGCCAAAATTTGGCAGGGATGAAACTCGTTGGTCAGGCCATTGATCACCGGCACGCGGGAGTGCGCGGCAAAGCGCTCGATCTTGGTTTGCTCGTAGGTGCGGATCATCACCAGGTCCACCATGCGGCTGATGACTTTGGCGCTGTCTTCGATGGGCTCGGCCCGGCCCAGCTGGCTGTCGCCGGTGGTCAGGTGCACCACGCTGCCGCCCAGCTGGTACATGCCCGCCTCAAAGCTCACGCGGGTGCGGGTGCTGGCCTTCTCAAAAATCATGGCCAGCGTGCGGTCGCTCAAGCTGTGGTGCTTCTCGTAGGCTTTGAACTTGCGTTTGATGAGGGATGCGCGCTCAAACACATAAGCGCATTCTTCGGCGCTCAGGTCGGTGAACTGCAGGTAGTGCTTGATGGGGGTGCTCATCTCAAGACTCCGCCAGCAGCTGCTTGATCAGGGGCACCAGCAGGGCCAGCACCTCGTCGGCCTCAGCCTCGGTCATGATCAGCGGGGGCACCAGGCGCACCACCGTGTCGGCCGTCACGCTGATGAGCAGGCCAGCATCGAGCGCGCGCTGCATGAGGGCGCCACAGGGCTTGGCCAAATCAATGCCCAGCATCAAACCTTGGCCGCGAATCTCCACCACGCCGCCGTTGGCAATTTCAGCCTGCAGGCCACGCGCCAAGCCAGCCTTAAGGTGCTCACCCACGCGGGTGGCGTTGGCCAGCAGGTCGTCTTCTTCCATGATGCGGATGGTTTCCAAGCCCGCACGCATGGCCAAGGGGTTGCCCCCGAAGGTCGAGCCATGGTTGCCCGGCTGCAAAATCTTCGCAGCCTTGGGGCCTGCCACCACCGCGCCAATGGGCACGCCCGAGCCCAAGCCTTTGGCCAGGGGCATCACATCGGGCTGGATACCTGCCCACTGGTGCGCAAACCATTTGCCGGTGCGGCCCATGCCGCACTGCACCTCGTCGATCATCAGCAGCCAGTCGCGTGCATCGCACAGGGCGCGCACATCGCGCAGGTAGTCCACGTGCATGGGGGTCACGCCGCCTTCGCCTTGAATGGCTTCCAAAAACACCGCCACCACATTGGGGTTGCCTTCGGTGGCGGCTTTCAGCGCAGCAATGTTGTTCACCGGCACACGCACAAAGCCTTCGACCAGCGGGCCAAAACCCGCCTGCACTTTGGCGTTGCCCGTGGCGCTTAAGGTGGCAATCGAGCGGCCATGGAAGGCTTTTTCGTAAACCACAATTTCTGGGCGCTCGATGCCTTTGTCGTGGCCGAATTTGCGCGCCATTTTCAAGGCGGCTTCATTGGCTTCCAGGCCGCTGGAGCAGAAAAACACATTGCTCATGCCCGAGCGCTCCACCAGCAAGCGCGCCAGGGTTTCTTGGTGCGGCACGTGGTAGTAGTTGCAGGTGTGGATGAGTTGCGTGAGTTGCTCTTGCAGCGCGGGCACCAGCTTGGGGTGGTTGTGGCCCAGGGTGTTCACAGCGATGCCGCCCAAAGCGTCCAGGTACGCCTTGCCGTTGATGTCCCACACCCGGCAGCCCTGGCCGTGCGAGAGCGCGATGGGCAAACGCCCGTAGGTGTTCATCACGTGCGGGGAGGCGGCTTCAATCAGGGGGGCAGCGGTCATGGCATGGGCTCTGAAAATAAGGCGGCCCAACTGGGGTGGGCCGCATAGGGTGCATTTTAGACCGTCCTGTTGCCGCACCTCACAAGGCGCTGGCCATGCTGACGCTGGGGTCGTTAAAAACACTTCAGAGCAGTTTCATTTTTGCCGTTAACAAGGGGGTGAGGGTCAGTTCAGGTCTTATATAAGAGTAAAATAGAGCCAATGTCTTCAGAGCCCGCCAAAGAAGTTGTCATCCTGGGTGTCACCCAGGACGGAAAAACCTTCCGGCCCAGCGATTGGGCAGAACGGCTTGCCGGCGTCATGAGCCAATTTCGCCCGGGCGGCCCGCAGCCAGGCAGCCATTTGGGCTACTCGCCCTGGTGCGTGCCCAACACCCTGGAAGGCCACAAATGCGTGGTGGTCCACCGCGACTTGCGCGACCACGAGCTCTTGGCTTGGGAGTTTTGCCTGAACTTTGCCAAAGACAACGCCTTGCAAGTGCGCTTTGGCGCTGAGACCACCCGCTAGACCTTGAGATTTTCCGCCTGGACAGGCGCAAAAAAACCGCTCAATGCTTGCGCATTGGCGGCTTTTTGCTTTTTGCTCACAGCGCACCCGTTACAAACGGCAGATGGCCGAAGCCATCCGTGCGGGTTGTTGCCTGAAATCAGGCGGCGGCCAGGGCCTTGACCTTGGCAGACAGGCGGCTCTTGTCGCGCGCTGCCTTGTTTTTGTGGAAGATGCCCTTGTCGGCCACGGTGTCCACAACGGCTTGCATTTTGGCAAACAGTTCGGTGGCCTTGGCCTTGTCACCACCGAGAAGCGCCTTTTCGACGTTCTTCACAGCGGTGCGGTATTTGGAGCGCAGGGAGGTGTTGGCTGCGTTGAGCTTAACGTCCTGACGTGCGCGTTTACGGCCCGACGCCAGGCGCGGGTTCTTTTTCTTAGGTTTTCCAGAAGCCATTTAAATGTTCCTTGTGTCTGAGGATGTTGTCAGCAAAGCCCTAGATTGTAACAGGCCAGCGCCAGCCCGGGGCAGCTCTTGTCAGCCCCCTGATAAGGCCGGGCCGGAAGGGCTAAACTTGGGCGGGTGAATCTTTTCAAAGCGGCCTCCACGGTCTCCCTGCTCACATTGGTTTCGCGCATCACGGGTTTGATGCGCGAACTGCTCATGGCCTCGGCCTTTGGCGCCAGCGCCTTGACCGACGCCTTCAATGTCGCGTTTCGCATTCCTAATTTGTTTCGCCGTTTGTTTGCCGAAGGCGCGTTCAGCCAGGCTTTTGTGCCGGTGCTGGCCGCCACCAAAGCCAAAGAGGGCGAGGAGGCCACGCGCCTGGTGATCGAGCGGGTGGCTGCGGTGCTGAGCCTGGCCTTGTTGGTCACGTGCGTGGCTGGCGTGCTGGGTGCGCCTTGGCTGGTGTGGGGCATGGCCAGCGGCTTGCAGCAAAACCCGCAAGGCTATGACGCAGCGGTGGTCATGACCCGCTGGATGTTTCCCTACATTGCCTTCATGTCGCTGGTGGCTTTGTCGGCCGGCGTGCTCAACACCTGGAAGCGTTTTGCCGTGCCAGCTGCCACGCCCGTGCTGCTGAATGTGGCCATGATTGCCGCGGCTGTTGTTGGCGCGCCTTGGCTGGCCAAGCAAGGCATTGAGCCTATTTTTGCCATGGCTGGCGGGGTGATGCTGGGCGGCTGCTTGCAGCTGGCAGTGCAGGTGCCCGCGCTCAAGGCCTTGGGCTTGCTGCCGCGGTTGCGCTGGGGGCCTGCGGCCCTCAAAGCGGCCTGGAACGACCCCGCCACCCGCAACATCACCACCCTCATGCTGCCAGCCTTGCTGGGCGTGAGCGTGGCGCAAATTTCTTTGCTGATCAACACCCAAATTGCCTCGCACCTGCAGCCCGGCAGCGTGAGCTGGCTGAGCTACGCCGACCGCCTGATGGAGTTCCCAACCGCCATGCTGGGTGTGGCCCTGGGCGTGGTGCTCATGCCGCAACTCGCCGCTGCGCGCGCCAGCGGCGACGAACAAAAATACTCGGCCATGCTCGACTGGGGCTTGCGCCTGGTGGTCTTGCTCGCGGCCCCTTGCGCGGTGGCTTTGCTGTGCTTGGCCCACCCCTTGGTGGCCGTGCTCTACCACTACGGCGCCTTCACCGCGCGCGATGTGGACCAAACCGCGCTGGCCCTGATGGGCTGGGGTGTGGGCTTGGTGGGGGTTATTGCCATCAAGGTGCTCGCGCCTGGCTACTACGCGCGCCAAGACATCAAAACGCCGGTGCGCATTGCGGTGGTGGTGCTGGTCATCACGCAAATACTCAATGCCTTGTTGGTGCCGCACTTGGCGCACGCGGCGCTGTCTTTGTCGATAGGCCTGGGCGCGACGATCAACGCGCTGTGGTTGCTCATCGGCCTGATGCGCCGGCGCAGCTACCTGCCCAGCCCCGGCTGGGGGGTGTTTGTGTTGCAAGTGAGCGTTGCCAGTGCCTTGCTGGTGGTGTTTTTGTGGTGGGTGTCACGCGCTTTGGACTGGACGGCCCTGCAAGCCCAGCCCTGGCAGCGCATCGGCCTGCTCGCTGCGGTGTTGCTGGGCTCGGCGGTGATTTACCTGGGCGCTGCGCGCGCCACGGGCCTGCGTTGGATGCGGTATGTGAGGCGCTGATGAACCTGAATTTGCATGTACCCACGCCGCAGGAATATTTTCAGTCGCTGGTTCAAAGCGATGAGCATTTCCCCCTGCTTGAAGCCGCCATCAGCCTGGGGCAAGACGAAGAGCCCACGCTCGATGTGCAAGAGGTGCTCGCCAAGGTCGACCACCTGTGCGCCCGCCTCAAGCGCCGCATTCCGGCCGATGCCGCGGCCATGCACAAGTTGCGCATGCTCAACCAGTTCTTCTTTGTGGACATGGGCTTTTCGGTCAACAGCAACAACTATTACGACCCCGAAAACAGCTACGTGGCCAGCGTGCTGCGCACCCGCCGCGGCATTCCCATCAGCTTGGCGGTCTTGTGGTTAGAGCTGGCCCACCACCTGGGCCTTGCGGCCACGGGCGTGAGTTTTCCGGGGCATTTTTTGGTCAAAGTCAGCCTCTCGCAGGGGCAAGTGGTGATCGACCCCCTCAACGGGCAATCGCTCAGCCGTGAAGAACTGGCCGAGCGCCTGGAGCCCTTGCGCCAAAGCGGCATGGGCGAAGACCTCATCCCCCTGGGCCTGTTTTTGCAAGGGGCAGAGCCGCGCGACATCGTGGCGCGCATGCTGCGTAACCTCAAAGAAATTCACACCACCCAAGAAGACTGGCCGCGTGTGTTGGCCGTGCTCGACCGCCTGGTGGTGCTGCTGCCCGGCGCCTGGGAGAGCTACCGCGACCGGGGGTTGGTGCGCGCCGAGCTCGGGCAGCTTGAGGGCGCTGTGGCAGACCTAGAAAACTATCTTCAAAACGCCGAGTACCCGCCCGACCACGCCGCCATCACCGAGCGGCTTGAAGAACTGCGCGACGCAGACCGCTGAGGGTCTTTAGCTCACCACCACCTGCGCGCCTGCACCTTGCGCAGCGATGGTGCCAATTTCAAACACCTGCTCGCCCAGGCCCTTCAAAGTCTGGGCCACGGCAGCGGCTTGCGCGGCCGAGACCACCACCACCATGCCGATGCCGTTGTTGAAGGTGCGGTTCATCTCAATGTCGTCAATGCCCGCGGTGGCTTGCAGCCAAGCGAACAACTCAGACTGCGGCCAGCTGCCTTTTTTCAGCAGCGCAGCCAAGCCCTCGGGCAGCACGCGCGGGATGTTTTCCAGCAAGCCGCCACCGGTGATGTGGGCCAGCGCTTTGATGCCGCCGTCTGCCGCGGGGTGCGCCGCCAGCGCTGCAAGCACGTTTTTCACGTACAAGCGGGTGGGCTTCATGATGGCTTCTTTGAAAGGCAGGCCGTCCAGGGTGGCTGGCAAATTGGCGCCAGCGCGCTCGATGCATTTGCGCACCAAGCTAAAACCATTGGAGTGCACACCGTGCGAGGCCAGGCCCAAGACCACATCGCCCGCTTGCACGCTTTGGCCGGTGAGGATTTTGGATTTTTCAACCGCGCCCACCGCAAAACCGGCCAGGTCGTACTCGCCAGCGGGGTACATGCCGGGCATTTCAGCGGTTTCGCCGCCAATCAGGGCGCAGCCTGAGAGCTCGCAGCCTTTGGCAATGCCCCCCACCACGGCAGCAGCGGTGTCCACGTCGAGCTTGCCGCAGGCAAAGTAGTCCAGAAAAAACAAAGGCTCGGCGCCTTGCACCAGCACGTCATTCACGCTCATGGCCACCAGGTCGATACCCACGGTGTCGTGCATGTTCCACTCAAAAGCCAGCTTGAGCTTGGTGCCCACGCCGTCGGTGCCGCTCACCAGCACCGGCTCTTGGTAGCGTTTGGGCACCTCAAACAGCGCGCCAAAACCGCCAATGCCCGCCAAAACACCCTCGCGCATGGTCTTTTTGGCCAGCGGTTTGATGCGCTCAACCAGCGCATCGCCAGCGACGATGTCAACGCCGGCATCTTTGTAGGACAGGGGGGTGGAGGTGTTCGAAGAGGTCATGGACAGTGTGTTGGGGGTGGTCAGGGGCAGACCCCGATAGAATTTGCTTGATTTTAAGGGTTTCACCCAAGCACCACAGGCATGCCTTTTTCTACTGCACAAAAAACCGCCCTGGCTTTGTTGGCCTCGGGGGTTCTGTTCGTCTTGGCTTTGTGGGCCTTGGCCCCGGTGCTCACCCCCTTTGTGGTGGCCGCTGTCTTGGCCTACGCACTCAACCCCGTGGTGGACAAGCTGGTGGCCGCGGCCAAAGGCTTGCCGCGCTTTGTGGCGGTGTTGCTCGTTGAGCTGGTGTTCATGGTGGCAGTGCTCGGGGTGATGCTGCTGGTCATCCCGATTTTGGCCAAAGAGCTGCCCCAGGTGCGCGAACAACTCCCCGAGCTGCTAGACCGCCTCAACCACAGCCTGCAGCCTTTGCTGGTGCTGCTGGGCATCGATTTTTCGCTGGATCTCCCGTCTTTGAAAAAGTTGCTATTGAGTTACCTCAGCAGCAACGCCGAGGAGACCTGGGCATCGCTGCTCAGTTCGCTCAAGCAAGGTGGGTCGGCGGTGTTTGAGCTCTTGGGCCATTTGATTTTGATGCCCGTGGCCCTGTTTTACATGCTGATGTCGTGGCGCAAACTGGTGGCCTCGGTGGTCATGCTGGTGCCCCGGCGTTGGCGCGCAGGCTTTGACAGTTTTGTGGACGAAACCGATGCCATATTGGGCCAGTACCTGCGCGGCCAGTTGTTGGTGATGTTGCTGCTCTCAGTGTTTTACGCCGCAGGCCTGCGCTTGTTTGGCCTGGACTTGGCTTTGCCCATCGGCGTGTTCACGGGCATGGCGGTGTTTGTGCCCTACGTGGGTTTTGGCTTGGGTTTGCTGTTGGCCACCACGGCCGGCCTGCTGCAGTTTGCCAACACTGGCCCCTCAATGGCGCTGGTGATGGTGGGGGTGGTGTATGGCCTGGGCCAGCTCATTGAGAGCTTTGTGCTCACGCCGCGCTTGGTGGGCGAGCGCATTGGGCTGCACCCGTTGGCGGTGATTTTTGCCCTGCTGGCGTTTGGCCAGGTGTTTGGGTTTGTGGGGGTGCTGGTGGCCCTGCCGGCCAGTGCGGTGTTGCTGGTGGCCGGGCGCCGTGCGCGTACGCAATACCTGGCCAGCAAGCTCTACCGCGACCAGCCATGAAGCAAATTGCGCTGGACATCGGGCTGGCTGCCGGCCCCGGTTTGTCAAATTACTTTGCTGGGCCGAACGAGGCCGCGCTGTCGCACCTGCAGCTGTGGGTGGGCGACAGCCACACCGCCCAGCACCGCTCGCCGGTGCCCTTGTACCTGTGGGGTCCCTCAGCCAGCGGTAAAAGCCACTTGCTCAAAGCCGTGGTGCAGGCCTTGCAAGAGCAGGGCAGCCAGGTGGGCTGGCTCGATGCCAACAGCCCGCCCGACCAAAGTTTCAACCCGGCTTGGGCCGCGGTGGTGATGGACGATGTGCACCTGTATGCCACCGCGCAGCAGCACACCGCTTTCAATTGGTTTGTGAACGCCAGCACGCCCACCACGGGGGAGCCTCGGCCGGTGCTGGCCGCGGGCAACGTACCGCCCGCGCAACTGCATCTGCGTGAAGATTTGCGCACCCGCTTGGGTTGGGGCCACGTGTTTGCCCTGCAGGTGCTGCAAGAAACCGAGCGCCGCGCTGTGCTGCGCCAAGCCGCCGATGCGCGCGGCGTGTTTTTAAGTGACGAGGTCATGGACTTCATGCTCAAGCGCTTCAGCCGCGATTTGGGCAGCCTCATGCAGCTGCTCGACGCGCTCGATGTGTACGCCTTGCAAACACAGCGCGCCATCACCATCCCTTTGTTGAAGTCGATGTTGGAAGACATTTAATTGAAAAAAATCGCGCTCTTTGATCTGGACCACACCTTGCTGCCCCTGGACTCTGACTACGCCTGGGGCGTGTTCACCACCACCTTGGGCTGGACCGACCCGGTGGCCTTTGGGCGTCGCAACGACGAGTTTTATGCCCACTACCAAGCCGGCACCCTGGATGTGCACGACTACGTGCGCTTTGCCACCGAGGCCGTGCGTTTGCAAGGCCCCCAGCAGGCCCAGCAGGCGCACGCGCGTTTCATGGCCGAGGTGATTGCCCCGGCCATCAAGCCGCAGGCACGTGCGCTGGTGAAAAAACACCAAGACGCCGGCGATGCGGTGGCCATCATCACCGCCACCAACGAGTTGGTCACCCGCCCGATTGCGCAGGCGTTTGGGGTGGACGAGCTCATTGCGGTTGAGCTCGCGCGCGACGCGCAGGGCTGGATCACCGGTGAGATTGCCGGCACGCCGTCGTTTCGCGAGGGCAAGGTCCAGCGCTTCAACGATTGGCTGGCGCAACGCCAGTGGCCGCGCGAGGCCACCGACATCACCTTTTACACCGACTCCATGAACGACTTGCCCCTGCTCGAGCATGTTCACCACCCGGTGGCCACCAACCCCGATGCGCGCTTGCGCACCCTGGCCGACGCGCGCGGATGGCGCATACTCGACCTGTTCTAGGACGCCATGATTAAAAAATTCTTCGACAAACTGCTGGGCAAACCGTCACGCGCCAGCGCCCCCTCTTTCGGCAAGCGGGTGGACATTCCTGTGGCCACCCACGGCATCGACCCCAAGCTGGTGGACAACCGCGCTGTTGATGTGGTGCACACCCTCAAGCAAGCCGGTTTTGAGGCCTACATTGTGGGCGGCGCGGTCCGTGATTTGCTGGTGGGCCTGCGCCCCAAAGACTTCGATGTGGCCACCAACGCCACGCCCGAGCAGGTCAAGGGCTTGTTTCGGCGTGCGTTCATCATTGGGCGGCGTTTTCGCATCGTCCACGTGGTGTATGGGCGCGGCCGCGAGCATGAGGTCATTGAGGTGTCCACCTTCCGCGCCTACCTGGACAACGCCGCAGCCGAGCAAGTGGCCGGCAACGAGCGCACCAGCAAGAGCGAGCTCGCCGGCATGAAGCACGCCGTGGACAGCACCGGGCGCGTGCTGCGCGACAACGTCTGGGGCCCGCAAGACGAAGACGCCACACGGCGCGACTTCACCGTCAACGCCATGTACTACGACCCGCAAAGCCAGGTGGTGGTGGATTACCACGGTGGCTTCAAAGACTCGCAAAACCGCGTGCTGCGCATGATTGGTGATGCCGCAGTGCGTTACCGCGAAGACCCGGTGCGCATCATCCGCGCGGTGCGTTTTGCCGCCAAGCTCAGCCAGCTTGGTTTCAAGCTCGAGCCCAAAACCGCCAAGCCGCTGTTGGCTTGCCTGCCTTTGTTGCAAGACGTGCCGCAAAGCCGTTTGTTTGACGAGATGCTCAAGCTCTTGCAAACCGGCCACGCGCTGGCCACCATCGCGCAGCTCAAGCACCTGGGGCTGGCCAAAGGCATTTACCCTTTGCTGGATTTGATCGTCGAGCGCGCCGAGCACCCCTTTGTGAACGCCGCGCTGCAAGACACCGACCGCCGCGTGGGCGAGGGCAAACCGGTGGCGCCCAGCTTCTTGTTGGCCACGGTGCTGTGGTCAGACGTGCGCGACGGTTGGACCGCCAAGCTGCGCCACCTGCACACCCACCCCGCCTTGCAAGAAGCCATCGACGAGGTGTTTGACACCCGCATTGGCGACGTGTCGGGCCGCGGCAAGCTCGGTGCCGACATGCGCGAAATTTGGATGATGCAGCCGCGCTTTGACAAGCGTGTGGGCAGCGCGCCGTTTGGTTTGGTGGAGCAGCCGCGTTTTCGCGCTGGCTTTGACTTCATGCGCCTGCGCGCCGACATCGGCGAAATTGATGTGCTGCTGGCCGACTGGTGGCAAGAGTTCAGCATGGCCGATGACACCCTGCGCCAAGACATGGTCGACGAGGTGCGCGCCGAGATGCAAAGCAAGCCTCGGCCCAAGCGCACCCACACCCTGCCCAAAGCTGCAAGCAAAGACCACGGTGTGCCAGAGGATGTGCAGCCCAGGTCTGAAGACGCCGAGGGTGCAGACAGCGGCCTGGGCGAGGCGCCCAAAAAACGCCGTCGCCGTCGCCGCAGCAGCGGCCCCAAAGACGCACCAGCTGCAGAGTAAGGCCGTGGCGGCAGCGAGCTACCAGGCATTCATCGCCCTGGGTGCCAACCTGGGCGATGCCCGTGCCACCTTGGCCCAGGCTTTGGACAGCTTGGCGCAGTTACCCCGCACACGTTTACTGAGCGCATCGTCGCACTACCGCACGGCCCCGGTGGATGCCACGGGCCCCGACTACATCAACGCGGTGGCCGAGCTGCAAACGGCCCTGGCACCCCAAGACCTCTTGCTGGCCCTGCAGGCTTTGGAAAACGCCCAGGGCCGAGAGCGCCCCTACCGCAACGCGCCACGCACCTTGGATTTGGACATCTTGTGCATGTTTGGCCCGCAAGGCGAGGTGCTGCTCCACACCGACACGCTCACCTTGCCACACCCGCGCATGCGCGAGCGTGCTTTTGTGTTGGTGCCGCTGGCAGAGATTGCCCCAGCGCTGGTCAGCCAGGCGCAATTGGCCGTGGTGGCCGACCAGGCCATTGCCCGCTTGCCTGCGACTTAAGCCACCTCGGCGATCAGCTCAATTTCCACGCACGCGCCCATGGGCAGCTGGGCCACCCCAAAGGCGCTGCGGGCATGCGCCCCCAGTTCGCCAAACACCGCCGAGATCAGCTCGCTCGCGCCATTGGTCACCAGGTGGTGCTCGGTGAAGTCGGGGCTGGAGTTCACCAGCGACATGACCTTGACGATCCGCGTGATGCGGTTGAGGTCACCCACCGCAGCTTGCAAGGTGCCCAGCAGGTCGATGGCCACAGCGCGAGCGGCGGCTTTGCCTTCTTCGGTGGTCATGGTTTTGCCCAGTTGGCCGGTCCAAACCTGGCCGTCACGCTTGGCAATGTGCCCGCTTAAAAACACCAGTTTGCCGGTTTGCACAAAAGGCACGTAGGCCGCCGCCGGCGTGGCCACCGGGGGCAGGGTGATGTTGAGGGCCTGTAGTTGCTCGTCAATACGCATATTCGAGAGTGTTGGTTGAGAAGAACACACATTGTCGCCATTTGTTTGCCCCTCTTCATGAATGCCCAGGCCACAGCTAGCATGTTGGCATGACCTCGCCCGCGCAGCCCACCCCCACGCCTTGGCTGCGCGGCTGTGTTTGCCTGCTGCTGGGTGTGGGCTTGCAGTTGCAGCAGCCAGTGCTCGGTGGCCCCATCACTTACATGCTTTTGATGGCTCTGGGCCTTGTGTTGTTTGGCTTTCTAGCTATCAATTCAGGAGTGGTCTTTCAGCTCAGGCTGCGTTTGGCCCGTGCGCTTATGCCTATGCTTGTGCCTGTGTTTGCGCCTGAGGCGGGTGGCTATGCCCAGGCTTGGCGCACCGGCTTGATTTTGCTGGCCTTGACCTTGATGGGTTTTGCCAGCACCGGCTGGCGGGCCACGGCCAAGGCGGCTCAGGCCCTGCCTGCGTCTCTAGAAGGGCGCGACCTGGTGCTCACCGGGAGGATTGCGGCGATGCCGCAAGTCTCAGAAGTGGGTTGGCGCCTGCGCTTTGAGGTGGAGCAGGCCGAGCTCGATGGGAGCCGCGTGCAGGTGCCCAGTCGCGTGGACTTGGGTTGGTACAAGGCTGGCGACACCCAGCGCGCCTGGCCCGATTTGCGCGCCTCAGACCGCTGGCGGTTCACCGTGCGCCTCAAAGCGCCGCACGGCAGTCGCAACCCGCACGGTTTTGATTTTGAGCTCTGGCTTTGGGAGCAAGGCGTGGGCGCCAACGGCTACGTGCGCGATGGCCCCAAAGATGCCGCGCCCAAGCGGCTGGGCACCACCTGGCATCACCCGGTAGAGCGGGCCCGCCAAGCCGTGCGCGACCGCATCTTTGCCCAGGCGCGCAGCAGCCCAGACGCTTTGGCGCCAGCACCCGCACCTGCGCCTGCACCTGCACCTGCACCACGCCTGGAGGGCGTGATTGCCGCCTTGGTGGTGGGCGACCAGCGCGCCATCAGCCAGAACGACTGGGATGTGTTTCGGGCCACCGGGGTGGCGCACCTCATGAGCATTTCGGGCTTGCACATCACCTTGTTTGCTTGGGCCATGGCCGCCGTGCTGCGGGCGGTGTGGCGTTTGTCGCCCTGGCTGTGCTTGCGCCTGCCGGCCCCGCAAGCGGCCATGCTGGGCGGCTTGGTGCTGGCGGGGCTCTACGCCTTGTTCAGCGGCTGGGGGGTGCCAGCGCAGCGCACGGTGGGCATGTTGGCCGTGGCGGTGTTGTTGCGTTGCAGCGGCCTGCGTTGGCCCTGGACGCTGGTGTGGGCCTTGGCCGCAGTGGGTGTGGTTTTGGCTGACCCCTGGGCTTTGATGCAAGCTGGTTTTTGGCTGAGCTTTGTGGCCGTGGGGGTGTTGTTGGCCAGTGATGCGCGCGACCAAGGCGCCCAGCCCCTGCTGCACCGGGCCTGGCAGATGTTGCGCGAGCAGTGGGTGATCACGCTGGCACTCACGCCACTGACCTTGCTGTTGTTTGGCCAGGTCAGCGCCGTTGGCTTGGTGGCAAATGCCTTGGCCATCCCTTGGGTGACTTGGCTGGTCACGCCTTTGTCGCTGCTGGGGGTGGTGTGGCCGCCATGCTGGCAGGCAGCGCACAGTTTGTTGGTGCTGTTGTCGCAGGTGTTGCAGGCGCTGGCTGAGCTGCCCTGGGCCATGGTGTCGGTGCCGCAAGCGCCCTGGTGGGCAGGGCTTGCGGGTGTGCTGGGCGGTCTCATGCTGGTGCTGCACTGGCCTTGGGCCATGCGCTTGGCGGGTTTGCCTTTGCTGTTGCCGGTGATTTTTTGGCAGGCACCGCGCCCTGCCAGCGGGGAGTTCAGTTTGCTGGCGGCTGATGTGGGGCAGGGCAACGCGGTGCTGGTGCAAACCGCCACGCACAACCTGCTCTACGACGCAGGGCCGCAATACGCCACCAACAGCGACGCTGGCCACCGCGTGCTTTTACCCCTCATGCGCGCCTTGGACATTGAGCTTGACACCTTGGTGTTGAGCCACCGCGACGCCGACCACACCGGGGGCGCCGCCTCTGTGTTGGCTCAGCAAACCCGCGCAGAGGTGCTGAGCTCCATGGAGCCCGAACACGCCTTGCAAGCTTTGCGCCCAGCACAGCGTTGCGAGGCAGGGCAGAGCTGGGTGTGGGATGGGGTTCGTTTTGAGATCTTGCACCCGTCGGCAGCAGATTACGAGACCTTGCGCCGGTCGAACGCTTTGTCGTGCGTGCTCAAAATCAGCACACCCCAACGCGCAGCCTTGTTGGTGGGCGACATCGAAAAGGCCCAAGAGCTGGCCCTGGTGGCGCAAGGCGCAGATTTGCGCGCCGATGTGCTGCTGGTGCCCCACCACGGCAGCAAAACCTCCAGCACGCCCACCTTCATCGAGGCGGTGAACCCCCGCTTTGCCTTGGTGCAAGCCGGCTACCGCAACCGCTACGGCCACCCAGCCCCTGTGGTGATGGACCGCTATGACGAGCGCGGCATAGCGGTGTTTGATTCACCGCGGTGCGGTGCGGCCACCTGGTCATCTGACCAAGCCGACAAGGTGGGTTGCCACCGCCAAACCCACAAGCGCTATTGGCAACACACGCCCAAGCCCAGGTAGACGATGATCAAGCCAGCTTTTTTTAGTACACGCTCATGATCTCTGCAGAGCTTCTGCAGATGCGCGCGGCCATGACCTGCGCGGTGGCTGTTGTTCCCACGCTGCCTTGGCCGGCAGGACCTTGGTAATCGAAGAACGACAGCGATTCGCCTTGGATGGTTTTGGCGTAGTTGTGCATGCGGTAGCTTTCACCGTTGGGGCATTTGCCCGCAAAAATGAACTCTGTGTCATCGGGGCCGGTTGATACATACAAACGGCTGGCTTCTCGTGTGCCTGACATGACGTGCAATGCGGCCATGCCAATGATGGCGCCAAACACGATGAACCTGTATTTGGCACTGTTCAATTGTAAAAATGTCATACCCAACGACCCTCATAAAGAGCCTCGATGGTATGAACCACAACCCAAGCAATCAATACGAAAAAAGCTCTAAAACCAAAGCTTGATTTTGATCACATTGAGTAACACCACCGCAGGGTTCAAGCCCCGCAGCCACTTTGCACCTGTGCCTTGATGGTCTGGCCCAGCTCGATCACCGCCATGGCGTAGTAGCTGCTCCAGTTGTAGCGGGTAACGGCGTAAAAGTTGTCGGTGCCGGCCACGTAGCTGGTGGCTTGGTCGCCGTTTTGCAGCTCAATCAAAGCGAGCTTACCCGGATGCTGCTGACCTGCTTCGTCAAGCACCACGCCCAGCTCAGCCATGCGTGCCGGGCTGAAGGTGGGCAAGATGTCGGGCAGCATCAGCGTGCCCATGTCCAGCTTGGTGGTGTCGAAGTTCAGCGGGTAGTGCGTGGGCATGCCGCTTTGCCAGTTGAAAGCCTTGAAGTAGTTGGCCACCGAGCCAATCACATCGGGCGTGCTGTTGAAGAGGTCGATGCGCCCATCGCCATCAAAGTCCACCGCAAACTTGGCCCAGCTGGTGGGCATGAACTGGGGCATGCCCATGGCACCGGCGTAGCTGCCGCGCAGGTCCAGTGGGTTGATGCCGGTTTTTTTCAGGGCCAAGACCTGGGCGAGTTCCCCCCGAAAATACGCTGTGCGTTCGGCCGCGCGGGGGTGGCTGTTTGGGAAATCCAGGCTCAAAGTGGCCAGGGCGTCGACCACCTTGAAGTTGCCCATGTGCCGGCCGTACAGGGTCTCCACGCCGATGATGCCCACCACCATCTCAGGCGGTACACCAAAAGTTTGGCTGGCACGCGCCAGTGTTTTGTCATGCGCTTGCCAAAAGCGGCAACCCGCTTGCACCCGCACCGGCTCAATGAAGCGGCTGCGGTAGGCCTCCCAGTTTTTACGCTGCCCCCCGGGCGGTGGGGCAATCAGCTTGGCCACTTGGGGCAGATAGGCCGATTGCCCAATCACCTTGCGTACCCATGCCCGCTCCAGCCCCTGGCTTTGCGCGATCTCGTCGGCCAGCGCCATGGCCCCGGGGTGCTCTGCGTAGCGCTGCGCAGCTTTGGCCGCAGCACCTTTGTTTTTCGCGGCGCTTGTTTTGTGCAGCGAGGCTTTGTGGGGCTTGGTGGCCGCAGGCTTGCTGGCTTTGGGTTGAGGTTTGGCCGCAGGCGCGCTCGACGATTGGGCAGCCACACCCAGCGCGCAGCTCAGCAGGCAAGCAAAAATAAATGGCGTTTTCACACACCAAGTTTAATGCGCCGCACAGCGCGGTACATCACCCTGTGCATCCACACAACCAGCCCCCAAGCTCGTGGTAAGCTGATTTTGCAAGGCGGGGTGAGGCACCTCGCAGAACCGCAAAAACCTTAAACGCTGAATTGGCTTGCAACGTCTTGAGTGTTCACCATGAGCAAAACTGGATTTTTCACCCACACCGATTGCCGTCAACATGAGATGGGCCCCGGCCACCCTGAGTGCCCCGAGCGGCTCGACGCCATCGAAGACCGGCTGATTGCCTCGGGCCTGAACGATGTGCTGGCGCGCTGTGATGTGCCGCTGGCCTCGATTGACGAGCTGCAGCTGGCCCACGGCCGCATGCACGTGGCCTCGCTGCGTGGCTTGGGCGATGCGCTGCGCGACGACCAAGACGCCGGTGGTCCGCGCTACGCCCAGATTGACCCCGACACCTGCATGAACGTGCACTCTTGGAACGCCATTTTGCGCGGCGCAGGTGCAGCCCTGGCTGCCACCGACGCGGTGATGGCCGGCGAGTTGGAAAACGCGTTTTGCGCCGTGCGCCCGCCAGGCCACCACGCTTGCCGCGACAACGCCATGGGCTTTTGCTTCATCAACAACGTGGCCATGGCCGCCAAATACGCGCTCGAGCGCCATGGTCTGCAACGCGTGGCCATTGTGGACTTTGATGTGCACCACGGCAACGGCACCGAAGACATCGTGGCTGGCGACGAGCGCATCCTCATGGCCAGCTTTTACCAGCACCCGTTTTACCCGCATGGCGGCTCGCGCTCAGACGCCGACAACCTGGTCAACGTGCCTGTGCCTGCTTACACCCGTGGCAATGTGGTGCGCGAGTTGGTGGCCGACCTGTGGCTGCCGCGTCTGGAGGCGCATCGCCCCGAGATGATTTTCATCAGCGCAGGCTTTGATGCCCACCGCGAAGACGACCTGGGCCAGATGGGCTTGGTGGAGTCGGATTACGCCTGGATCACCTCGCAGCTCAAAGCGGTGGCGGCGCGCCATGCCAAGGGGCGCATCGTCTCGTGCCTCGAAGGCGGCTACAACCTCAGCGCGCTGGGGCGCAGCGTGGAGGCCCACGTGCGCGTGCTGGCCGATGTGTGAGCGCGCATGACTGAGCTTCAAGCGGTTTGGCAAGACCTGAGCGACGGCGGGCTGTGGCTCGAGCTGGTGGTGTTGGCCGCCTGCATGGCCATCTCTTATCTGTTTGCTCGCCGGCTGGGGCAGGGGCAAGGCCCCGATTCGGTGTGGTTTGGGCGGCGCATTTGGGATGGGGTGCTGTTTGCCATGCTCTGCGTGGGCCTGGTGTTTGCCGCGCGTTTGGCGCTGCAAAACTTCCAAGGCGTGGCGCTGTTGCGCATTGCGCTGCCGGTGTTTGTGTCGCTGGCCGTCATACGGCTGGTGGTGCGGGTGCTCAGTGCGGCGTTCCCCACCTCGGCGGGCGCGCAGTTGCTCGAGCGCTTTGTCAGCTGGTTGGCCTGGGGCATGGCGGTGCTGTGGATTGCCGGCCTTTTGCCAGCAGTGCTGCGCGAGCTTGAAGAGATCCATTTCGCGCTGGGCAAATCGCGCATCACTTTGCGCACCATTTTGGAGGGGCTGGTCACCTCCAGCTTGGTGCTGGTGCTCACGCTGTGGCTGTCGGCCACGCTGGAGCGCCGCGTGCTGCGAGAAACGGTCAAAGACCTCTCCATGCGCAAGGTGGCCACCAATGCCTTGCGCGCTTTCATGCTGCTCATTGGGCTTTTGTTTGCTTTGTCGGCCGTGGGTGTGGACTTGACCGCGCTGTCGGTGCTGGGCGGCGCTTTGGGCGTGGGTCTGGGTTTTGGTTTGCAAAAACTCGCGGCCAATTACGTCAGTGGCTTTGTGATTTTGCTGGAGCGTTCGCTGCGCATTGGCGACACGGTGTCTGTCAATGGTTTTGAGGGCGTGGTCACCGACATCAAAACCCGCTACACCGTGATTCGCGCCAACAATGGGCGCGAGGCCATCGTGCCCAACGAAAGCCTCATCACCCAAAAAATTGAAAACCTCACCCTGGCCGACACCCGGGTGCTGGTGACCGTGGTGGTGTCGGTGTCTTACGAGGCCGATGTGGCGCAGGTGCAAAACCTGCTCTTGGCTGCTGCCAAAGCCCAAAGCCGGGTGCTTGCTGAGCCGCCACCGGGTGCGTTTTTGTCGGCCTTTGGGCAAGACGGCCTGGAGTTCACCCTGGCGGTGTGGATCGCCGACCCCGACGGCGGCATGCTCGGCCTGCGCTCGGAGCTGAACTTGGCGATTCTGGCCGGCTTGCGCAGCGCTGGCATTGCCATTCCCTACCCGCAGCGGGTGGTGCATGTGCAGCCCGCGCCGCCGCTTTAACTTGCCTCGTCTTCGGTCAGGCTGATTTCAGCTTGGCTGGGCTTTGACCGATAAACCTTCAAGCGGGAGTTTTAGGCTTTACACGCGAGAAAAAATAAAAAAGCACGACCGTTCTTTTTTTTTGAATAGAATATGCAGCTGGCGCAGCTGCTTTGCGCCCCAACTACGTAGTCACACGTAATAGAATGCCGGATGCGTTGACGTTAACGTAAACGTCAACAAGTCCATTTAGACCGACCCTTTTTTTCAGAGGTAGACATGAAAGCCTTGGTACCCGTCAAACGCGTGGTGGATTACAACGTCAAAGTCCGGGTGAAGTCGGACAACAGCGGCGTGGACATTGCCAACGTCAAAATGAGCATGAACCCGTTTGACGAGATCGCCGTGGAAGAGGCTGTGCGCCTCAAAGAAAAGGGCGTGGTCACCGAGGTGATCGCCGTCTCGTGCGGCGTGGCCCAGTGCCAAGAAACTCTGCGCACTGCCATGGCCATTGGTGCAGACCGCGCGATTTTGGTGGAAACCACCGAAGAGCTCCAACCCCTGGCCGTGGCCAAACTGCTCAAAGCCCTGGTGGACAAAGAGCAGCCCCAGCTCATCATTTTGGGCAAGCAAGCCATTGACGACGACTGCAACCAAACCGGCCAAATGCTTGCTGCCCTGGCAGACCTGCCCCAAGCCACCTTCGCCTCCAAGGTTGAAGTGGTGGACGGCAAGGCCCACGTGACCCGTGAGGTCGACGGCGGCTTGGAAACCCTGGCCATCAGCCTGCCAGCGGTCATCACCACCGACCTGCGTTTGAACGAGCCACGCTACGTGACCCTGCCCAACATCATGAAGGCCAAGAAAAAGCAGCTCGATGTGGTCAAGCCTGAAGACCTGGGTGTGGATGTGGCCCCGCGCATCAAAACCCTCAAAGTCTCTGAGCCGCCCAAGCGCAGCGCCGGTATCAAGGTGCCCGATGTGGCCACCTTGGTGGCCAAGCTCAAGACCGAAGCCAAGGTCATTTGAGCCTGGGCCCGAAAGCGCCGACTCGCCTCAGACCCCACACGTCAAGACACAGATCAGGAACACCATGACCTCCCTCGTTATTGCTGAACACGACCACGCTTCCATCAAAGGCGCCACCCTCAACACCGTGACTGCCGCTGCGGCCTGCGGTGGCGATGTGCACGTGCTGGTGGCCGGCCACAATGCCGGCGCCGCTGCCGCTGCAGCCGCGCAAATTGCTGGCGTGGCCAAAGTCATTCACGCCGACAGCGCTGCCTTTGCCAACGGCCTGGCCGAAAACGTGGCCGCGCAAGTGCTGGCCATTGCCGCCAACTACAGCCACATCCTTTTCCCCGCAACCGCCTCTGGCAAAAACGTGGCACCCCGTGTGGCGGCCAAGCTCGATGTGGGTCAAATTTCTGACATCACCAAGGTTGAGAGCCCCGACACCTTTGAGCGCCCCATTTACGCGGGCAACGCCATTGCCACGGTGCAAAGCGCAGACGCCACCAAGGTCATCACCGTGCGCACCACGGGCTTTGACCCGGCGGCTGCCACCGGTGGCGCTGCCGCCGTTGACGCAGTGAGCGCCACAGCCGACAGCGGCAAAAGCAGCTTTGTGGGCTCTGAAATTGCCAAGAGCGACCGCCCCGAACTCACCGCGGCCAAGATCATCGTGTCGGGTGGCCGTGCGCTGGGCTCGAGCGAGAAGTTCAGCGAGGTCATGACCCCGCTGGCCGACAAGCTCGGCGCTGCCTTGGGCGCCTCCCGCGCTGCGGTGGACGCTGGTTACGCGCCCAACGACTGGCAAGTGGGCCAAACCGGCAAGATCGTTGCACCTCAGCTGTATGTGGCTTGCGGCATCAGCGGGGCCATCCAGCACTTGGCGGGCATGAAAGATTCCAAGGTGATCGTGGCCATCAACAAAGACCCCGAAGCGCCCATTTTCAGCGTGGCCGATTACGGCTTGGAGGCCGACCTCTTTGCTGCTGTGCCCGAGCTGATTTCCACCCTTTGATCGTGACTTCAAAAGGCATCCCCGGGATGCCTTTTCCATTTTTGGAGACCCCATGAGCTATACCGCGCCCGTCAAGGACATGTTGTTCAACCTCAAGCACCTGGCCGACATCGACCAGGTCGCGCAGATGCCCGGCTTTGAAGACGCCGGCTTTGACACAGCCCAGGCGGTGTTGGAAGAGTCGGCCAAGTTCAACGAGCAGGTGCTCGCCCCCTTGAACTGGGAAGGCGACAAGAACCCGTCCTCCTTCAAAGACGGCAAGGTCACCACCACCGCGGGTTTTGCCGATGCTTTCAAGCAGTACGGGCAGGGCGGCTGGCAGGGTCTGCAGCACCCCACCGACTTTGGCGGCCAGGGCTTGCCCAAGGCCATCGGCGCGGCTTGCATCGAGATGTGCAACAGCGCCAACATGAGCTTTGCGCTGTGCCCGCTGTTGACCGACGGCGCGATCGAAGCCCTGCTCACCGCTGGCTCCGACGCGCTCAAAGCCACCTACCTTGAAAAACTGGTCAGCGGCGAGTGGACCGGCACCATGAACCTCACCGAGCCCCAGGCCGGTTCCGATTTGTCGCTGGTGCGCAGCCGCGCCGAGCCCCAGCCCGACGGCACCTACAAGGTGTTTGGCACCAAGATCTACATCACCTACGGTGAACACGACATGGCCGACAACATCGTGCACCTGGTGCTGGCCCGCGTGACGGGCGCGCCTGAGGGCATCAAGGGCATCAGCTTGTTTGTGTGCCCCAAATACCTGGTGAATGCCGACGGTTCTTTGGGCGCACGCAACGATGTGCATTGCGTGAGCATTGAGCACAAAATGGGCATCAAGGCCAGCCCCACGGCTGTGCTGCAGTACGGCGACAACGGCGGCGCCGTGGGTTACCTGGTGGGCGAAGAAAACCGTGGCTTGGAGTACATGTTCATCATGATGAACGCTGCGCGTTACGCCGTGGGCCTGCAAGGCATCGCGGTGGCCGAGCGCGCCTACCAAAAAGCGGTGCAGTACGCCAAAGACCGCGTGCAAAGCCGCCCCGTGGACGGCTCCATGGGCAGCAGCGCACCCATCATTCACCACCCGGATGTGCGCCGCATGCTCATGACCATGCGCGCCTACACCGAAGGTTGCCGCGCCATGTCCAGCGTGGCTGCCGCGGCTTTTGACGCAGCCCACAACCACCCCGATGCCGAGGTGCGCAAACAAAACCAGGCCTTCTACGAGTTCATGGTGCCCCTGGTCAAAGGCTACAGCACCGAGATGAGCCTGGAAGTCACGTCTTTGGGCGTGCAGGTGCACGGCGGCATGGGTTTCATTGAAGAAACCGGTGCAGCGCAGTACTACCGCGACGCAAAAATTCTCACCATTTACGAAGGCACCACCGCCATCCAGGCCAATGACCTGGTGGGCCGCAAAACCGCCCGTGATGGCGGCCAAACCGCCAAGGCCATTGCCGCGCAAGTGGAGGGCACCGAGCAAGCCTTGCGTGCTGACGGTAGCGCCAACGCCGTGGCCGTGGCGGCGCGTTTGCAAGCTGCCCGCCTGGCTTTTCTGGACGTCGTTGGCTTCATGGCCAGCCAGTCGCGCAGCAACCCTAACGCGGTGTATGCCGGCAGCGTGCCTTACCTCATGCTCGCCGGCAACCTGATGGCGGGCTGGCAAATGGGCCGCGCGCTTTTGGCTGCGCAAGCCGAGTTGGCGCAGGGCAACGATGCCGCTTTCATGCAAGCCAAGATCACCACCGCGCGTTTTTACGCTGACCACATCTTGGCCAAGGTGCCCGGTGTGCGCGACAGCATTGTTGAAGGTGCCCAGTGCGTGACCGAGTTGGCGCTGGAAGCTTTCTAAGGTTGGCACCTCAAGAGATTGCTACCCAATAGATCGCTACAGCATAGATTGCTACAGATAGATTGCTACTGAATCAATAGCTGCTGGCCCAGTATTCATCTGGGCTGGCACTTGTTTTAATAAGAGATGGAGACAACATGAGCAAGCTTCCCCCCGTTCTGCAAAACCTGCCCCTGCCCATCATCGGCTCGCCGCTGTTCATCATCAGCAACCCCAAGCTGGTGATTGCGCAGTGCATCGCCGGTGTGGTGGGTTCCATGCCTGCGCTCAACGCGCGCCCCGCCTCGCAGCTCGATGAGTGGCTGGCCGAAATCACCGAAACCTTGGCCGCGCACAACGCCAAGCACCCCGAGCGCCCCGCCGCGCCTTTTGCCATCAACCAAATCGTGCACAAGTCCAACGACCGCCTGGAGCACGACATGGAGATGTGCGCCAAGTACAAGGTGCCCATTTTGATCACCTCGCTGGGTGCGCGTGAAGACATCAACCAAGCCGCCCACAGCTTTGGCGCCGTGGTCTTGCACGACATCATCAACAACAAGTTTGCGCACAAAGCCATTGAGAAGGGCGCTGACGGCCTGGTGGCTGTGGCCGCAGGTGCGGGTGGCCACGCCGGTGTGAAGAGCCCGTTTGCGTTGGTGCAAGAAATTCGCGAGTGGTTCGATGGCCCCTTGGCTTTGAGCGGCTCGATGGCCAGCGGCTCGGCCGTGCTGGCTGCCCAAGCCATGGGCGCAGACTTTGCCTACATGGGCTCGGCCTTCATCGCCACCGAAGAAGCCCGCGCTGCGCAAGAGTACAAGCAAGCCGTGGTCGACAGCAACTCAGACGACATCGTCTACAGCAACCTCTTCACCGGCGTGCACGGCAACTACCTCGCGCCCAGCATCCGCAACGCTGGCCTGGACCCTGCAAACCTGCCCGAGAGCGACCCCAGCGCCATGAACTTTGGCGGCGACGCCAAGAAGGCCTGGAAAGACATTTGGGGCGCTGGCCAGGGCATTGGCGCGGTCAAGAAAATTCAAACCACCGCCGACTTTGTGGCTGGTTTGCGCCGCGAATACATCGAGGCCCGCACGCGTTTGTTGGACGTGAGCGCAGGCGTTCAGGCTTAACTTCAGGTGAGCTGCCCAAGCGGCAGCATCACCTTGGCCTAGCCTCGTCGGCCCACGAAGTGTTGCTCGAGAGCTGAAGCACTAGGTTGGCCACACCGAGCCGTGCTCGGGCACCAGGGCGCGCCAGCCCAGCTCGTGCTTGATGCGCCGGCGCAAGGTGTCGGACGGGCCCCGCTCGCCGTGCACGATGTAGACCTGGTCGGGCCGCTCGGGCAGGGTGCGCAGCCAGGCCATGAGCTGCTTAGCATCGGCATGCGCTGAGGCCGATTGCAGCTGCACCACCTCGGCGTTGACCGTCACATCCCGCCCGTGGATGCGCACGCTGCCTTGGTGTTCGGCCAGGCTCGCACCCCGCGTGCCAGGCGCCTGAAAACCTGTGAGCACCACCATGTTGCGGTGGTCGCTGGCATACAAGCTCAGGTGGTGCAGCACCCGCCCGCCTGTGGCCATGCCGCTGGCGGCCAAAATCACCATGGGGCCATGCCTGCGTGCCAGCGCTTTGGAGGCTTCGGGCGTGACCACCATGGTGGCGCTGTGCGTCAAGGCGCGCACCTGCTGCAGGCTGAGCTGGTGCTCGTCCATGTAGTGCCCCATGAGCTGCGTGGTGTGCACAGCCATGGGGCTGTCGAGAAACACCGGTAGCGAGGTCGGGATCACCCCGGTGATTTTGAGCTGCGAGATGGCGTGCAAAATTTCTTGCGCACGCCCCACCGCAAACACCGGCACCACGGCCACGCCGCCACGCTGCGCGAGTTTGTGCAGGGCCGGCCCGAGTTCGGCCAACACGTCTTCATGGGGGTGCTCGCGGTCGCCGTAGGTGGACTCGATGATCACCGTGTCGGCCGCCGGCGCGCGGTCGGGGGCGCGCATCATCATGTCATCGGTGCGCCCCAGGTCGCCCGAGAACAAAATACGCCGCCCCGCCACCTCAATCAATAAACTCGCTGCTCCCAAAATATGACCGGCGTGTGAGAAGGTGAGTTGCCAGCCGGGAAAGGGCGCAAAGGGTTGGCCAAAATTCTCCACCTTGATGAGCGGCAGGCAATTGAGCGCGTCTTGCTTGGTGTAGAGCGGCAAGGCCGGGGTGTGTTTAGAAAAACCATGGCGGTTGGCAAAGGCGGCGTCTTCTTCTTGAATATGGCCGCTGTCGGGCAGCAAAATACCGCACAGATCACGTGTGCCTGCCGTGGCGTACACCGGGCCTTGGAAGCCCTGTTTGGCCAACAGCGGCAGGTGCCCGCTGTGGTCGAGGTGACCGTGGGTCAGGACCACAGCTTGGATGTCGGCTGAGGCGATTGGCAGGGGCGTCCAGTTGCGCAGGCGCAGCTGCTTGTAGCCCTGAAACAACCCGCAGTCCACCAGCAGGGTGTGCTGCTCATGGCGCACCAGGTATTTGGAGCCGGTGACCGTGTCGGCCCCACCCAGAAATGTGATGCTCGTGCCCATGTGTGCCCTTCAGTGAGCGCCCAGCATAAAGAAAAAGCCGTGAAGGGCGGACCCGTTCACGGCTTGGCTTGATGTGGGTCAAACGCCCAGCGGCAATCAACTGAAGAAGTTTTTCAAGCGGTCGGTCCAGCTGTTTTCATTGGGCGAGTGTTTGCCGCCGCCTTTTTTGAGCGACTCGTCGAGCTCTTTGAGCAGCTTGCGCTGGTGCTCGCTGAGTTTGACGGGCGTTTCAATGGCGATGTGGCAGTACAAATCGCCAGGGTAGCTCGAGCGCACGCCCTTGATGCCTTTGCCGCGCAAGCGGAACTGCTTACCGTGTTGCGTGCCTTCAGGAATGTCGATGGCGGCTTTGCCGTCGAGCGTGGGCACATCAATTTCGCCACCCAAGGCGGCAGTCACCATGCTGATGGGCACCGAGCAGTGCAGGTCGTCACCGTCGCGCTCAAAAATCTCGTGCTTGCGCAGGCGAATCTCAATGTAGAGGTCGCCCGGTGGGCCGCCGTTGGTGCCTGGCTCGCCATTGCCCGAGCTGCGGATGCGCATGCCGTCGTCGATGCCCGCTGGGATTTTCACTTCCAGGGTTTTTTGACGCTTGATGCGGCCTTGGCCACTGCAAGCACCGCAAGGGTCGGGAATGACCTTGCCCTTGCCTTGGCAGTGTGGGCAGGTTTGTTGCACGCTGAAAAAACCTTGGCGCATTTGCACCGCGCCCGAGCCGTGGCAGGTGTTACAGGTTTTGGCCTGGGTGCCGGGCTTGGCGCCCGAGCCGCCGCAGGTGTCGCAGTTGTCCCAGCTGGGGATGCGAATTTGCGCGTCTTTGCCACGCGCGGCTTCTTCCAGCGTGACTTCCATGGCATAGCTCAGGTCGCCACCGCGGTAGACCTGACGGCCACCGCCGCCACGGCGTTGCTGGCCAAACATGTCGCCAAAAATGTCGCCGAAAGCTTCTGCAAACCCGCCGCCGCCAAAGCCCTCTGCGCCGCCGCGCATGTTGGGGTCCACGCCGGCATGGCCATACTGGTCGTAGGCGGCGCGTTTTTGGCTGTCAGAGAGCATCTCGTAGGCCTCTTTGACCTCTTTGAATTTCTCTTCCGCCACCTTGGCGTCTTCCCCCTGGTTGCGGTCCGGGTGGAATTTCATTGCCAGCTTGCGGTAGGCTTTTTTGATGTCCTCTTCGGACGCCCCTTTGGGCAAGCCCAGCACTTCGTAATAGTCTCGTTTGGCCATGTTGCGGTCTCTATCAGTCAAAAGCCGCGTTGCCAGTCCTTGAAGACCAGATCAACGCGGCGAACCCGTGAGGGTTGAGCTTAGCCTTTTTTGACTTCCTTCACCTCAGCGTCCACGACATTGTCATCTGCGGGGCGTGCTTGCTCGGCACCTGCGCCGCCTGCACCTGCGCCCGCACCTGAGGGGCCGGCGGCAGCCGCTGCGGCTTGCTGCTCGGCGTACATGGCTTCGCCCAGTTTTTGGCTGGTGGTCATGAGGGCTTCAGACTTGGCTTCAATCGCGGCCTTGTCGTCGCCTTTGAGGGCTTCTTCCAGCTCTTTGATGGCAGCTTCGATCTTTTCTTTCTCAGCCGCGTCAATCTTCTCGCCGTACTCGGCCAAGCTCTTCTTGACGCTGTGCACATTGGCTTCGCCCGAATTCTTGGCCTGCACGATTTCAAGTTTTTTCTTGTCTTCAGCAGCGTTGAGTTCGGCGTCTTTGACCATCTGCTGGATCTCGGCTTCGCTCAGGCCCGAGTTGGCTTTGATGGTGATCTTGTTTTCTTTGCCGGTGCCTTTGTCTTTGGCGCCCACGTGCAAGATGCCGTTGGCGTCGATGTCAAAGCTCACTTCAATTTGCGGCACGCCACGTGGTGCGGGCGGAATGCCCTCGAGGTTGAACTCGCCCAGCAGCTTGTTGCCCGAGGCAATCTCGCGCTCACCCTGGAAGACCTTGATGGTCACCGCGGGCTGGTTGTCGTCGGCGGTAGAAAAGCTCTGCGCAAACTTGGTGGGAATCGTGGTGTTCTTGCTGATCATCTTGGTCATGACACCACCCAGGGTTTCAATGCCCAAAGACAGCGGGGTCACGTCGAGCAGCAGCACGTCTTTGCGGTCGCCACTCAGAACCTGGCCTTGGATGGCCGCGCCCACAGCCACGGCTTCGTCGGGGTTGACGTCTTTGCGGGGGTCTTTGCCGAAGAACTCTTTGACCTTGTCTTGCACCTTGGGCATGCGGGTCATACCGCCCACCAGGATCACGTCGTCGATGTCGCTCACGCTCACGCCTGCGTCTTTGATGGCGGTGCGGCAAGGCGCGATGGTGCGCTCAATCAGCTCGTCGACCAGGCTTTCGAGCTTGGCGCGGGTGAGCTTGACGTTCAAGTGCTTGGGGCCGGTGGCGTCTGCGGTGATGTAGGGCAGGTTCACATCGGTGGAGGCCGAACCGGAGAGCTCGATTTTGGCTTTTTCAGCGGCTTCTTTGAGGCGCTGCAAGGCCAGCACGTCTTTGGACAGGTCCACGCCTTGCTCGCGTTTGAACTCGGCAATGATGTAGTCGATGATGCGCTGGTCGAAGTCTTCACCGCCCAAGAAGGTGTCGCCGTTGGTGGAGAGCACCTCGAACTGTTTCTCGCCATCCACATCGGCAATCTCGATGATGGACACGTCAAAGGTGCCGCCACCCAGGTCATACACCGCAATTTTGCGGTCGCCTTTTTCGGTTTTGTCCAGGCCAAAGGCCAGGGCTGCCGCGGTGGGCTCGTTGATGATGCGCTTGACTTCCAGGCCAGCAATGCGGCCGGCGTCTTTGGTGGCTTGGCGCTGGGCGTCGTTGAAGTAAGCCGGCACGGTGATGACCGCCTCGGTCACGGTTTCGCCCAGGTAGTCCTCGGCGGTTTTCTTCATCTTGCGCAGAATGTCGGCGCTGACCTGCTGGGCAGAAATTTGCTTGCCGCGCACTTCCACCCAAGCGTCGCCGTTGTCGGCTGCCACGATGCTGTAGGGCATCAGGTTGATGTCTTTTTGAACTTCTTTTTCAGCAAACTTGCGGCCGATCAAACGCTTGATGGCGTAGAGGGTGTTTTTGGGGTTGGTCACCGCCTGGCGCTTGGCCGAGGCGCCCACCAGCACTTCGCCGTCTTCCTGGTAAGCCACGATGGAAGGGGTGGTGCGCGCGCCCTCGGAATTCTCAATCACCTTGGTGGTGTTGCCTTCCATGATGGACACGCAGCTGTTGGTGGTGCCCAGATCGATGCCAATGATTTTTCCCATGTGAAACTCCAAGTTTTATTTGATGTGTGTTAAGTGAGGTTGGCCCTGATTTTTTCAAGGCTTGGTTTTGGCCAACCGTGCGCAGGTGTGTTGAGTCGGGTTGGCGGGTGTGGCAGTTGTGGCAGTTGCTAGGGGGCCCAGGCTTATTTGGGCGCAGCCACCGTGACCAGCGCTGGGCGCAAGACTCGCTCTGCAATCAGGTAACCCTTTTGCAACACCGTGACCACTGTATTGGCGTCCTGATCGGCCGGCACCACACTGATGGCTTGGTGTTGATGGGGGTCAAATTTCTCGCCTGCGGCCGGGTTGATGGCCATGACTTTGTTGCGCTCCAGGGCTGCCGTGAGTTGGCGCAGGGTGGCTTGGGCGCCTTCGCGGATTTGCTCAGGGGTGGCGTCTTTGATCACCAAGCCAGCCTCCAGGCTGTCGGTCACAGGCAGCAGGCTCTCGGCAAAGCTCTCCACGGCAAATTTGCGGGCTTTGGCGATTTCGTCTTCGGCGCGGCGGCGGGCGTTTTCGGCTTCGGCCTTGGCGCGCAGGTATTGGTCGGCCAGGTCGGCGTTTTTGGCCTGCAAGATGGCCAGGTCAGCTTGGGCTTGGGACAAAGCATCCAACTCAGAAGCGGGTGCGTTGTCGCCTTGGGATTCGGGGTGGGGTGTGGGCTCAGACATGGCGGAACATTCAAAAGTTAGCAAGCCGGGGCTTGACGACGTTGTTTTTTGCCATTTGCAGGCAGGCTTGTCGATTTCAAGGGGCCGGACAAGAAAAAG
The DNA here is from genome assembly GCA_002454975.1 of Hylemonella sp. UBA6679. Classification (GTDB taxonomy): domain Bacteria; phylum Pseudomonadota; class Gammaproteobacteria; order Burkholderiales; family Burkholderiaceae_C; genus Hylemonella. Next base: position 2,686 of record DKJZ01000026.1, on the reverse strand, counting down.
GCCTGGACATGTCCAGGCCACTGTCAGCAAGGCGGGGCTGATCAGCCAGCCACGCCCAACAACTCCACATCAAACTTCAGGGTGGCGTTGGGGGGAATCACACCACCAGCGCCGCGCGCGCCATAGCCCAGCTCGGCGGGAATGATCAGGGTGCGTGCGCCGCCCACTTTCATGCCAGCCACGCCTTCGTCCCAGCCGCGGATGACCATGCCAGCGCCCAGCGAGAACACAAACGGGTCGCGGCGGTCTTTGCTGGAGTCAAACTTGCTGCCCTGCACGCCATCGTTGTAGAGCCAGCCGGTGTAGTGCACGGTCACGCTTTGGCCTTTGGTGGCCACGGGGCCGTTGCCTTCGGTGGTGTCGAGGTACTGCAGGCCAGAGGGGGTGGTGATCATGGGGTGTCCTTAGAGGTTGCTAACAGCCTGGTGGACAAAGCCCGCCCACCGGCCAAACCCGCAATTATGCCAGCCACCGCCTAGCTGGTCGCCAGACTTACTTGGCCTTCTTGGCCTGGGCTGTGGCCCATTTGCTGGCAAAGGCGTTCAAATCGCCCAGGCGTTTGAGCAGGTCCAGGCCCTGGGTGGTCAGCGCGTAACCCTCGTTGCCGTGTGTGACCAGGTTGGCCAAGCGCAGCTCTTTGAGGCGGGTGTTGAGGGTGTTGGGGGTGATGCCACCCACGCTGTCTTGCAGCAATCGAAAGGTTTGCGCGTGGCCGTCTTTGAGTGCCCACAGCACACGCAAGGCGTAGCGTGACTCGAGCAAGGCAAACAATTGACCAACCGCTGCGTTTTCTTTCGAACTCATGAAGGGCACTCCTCTGAATGGGATTTGTGTTGGGGCAGACATGCCTGCCAAAGAGGCAGAAGTATAGCCTCAGCAACCCAGAACGCTACAAGTTTCATAGCTGTTGGGGGGCGTAAACTTTCTTGAGCAGGGCCATGAGGGTGGCGCGCTCGTCGGCGCTGAGGTGGGCCAAGGCGGTTTCATCAGACTTCAGGGCCTGGGCTTGGGCGCGTTGCACCAGCGTTTGCGCGCCGTCTGCCACGTGCAAAGCGCTGGCCCGCTTGTCGGTGGGGTGGGGCTCGCGGCGAATCAGCGCGCGTTGCTCCAGCGTGTTGAGCAAGCCCACCAGGTTGGGGGGCAACACATCGAGCTGCTGGCAGAGCTGGCGCGCCGTGATGCCGGGGTTAGAGGCAATCAGGGTGAGCACCGAGAACTCCACCGGGCGCAGCTCAAAAGCGGCCATGTCCTGGAGAAAATGGCCGATCACCGCCAAACTGGCCCGCCGCGCGTTGTAGCCCAGCAGGCCTTCGAGCACCGAGGTGTCGACGGGCCTGCCGTCTGGCTTGGCAGCCATCGGGACTCAGGACTCGGCGGTAAAGCCCACGCGTTTGACCAAGGGCCCCCAGCGGTCGAACTGCTCTTTTTGGCTGCGTGCCAGCTCTTCAACCGTGGAGCCTTGGGCAATCAGCCCCACCACGGCCAAGCTGTCGATGATGCCCTTGTCTTTGACGGCGGCATTGACCGCAGCGTTGGCCGCAGCAATCACGTGAGCGGGGGTTTTGGCTGGCGCAAAAAACGCGAACCATTCATCCACCACCAGCTCGGGGAAACCTTGCTCGGCAAAGGTGGGCACCTCGGGCACGAACGGCGAGCGCTTGGCACCTGAGGTGCCCAAAATGCGCATTTTGCCGGCGCGGTGGTTGGCAATGAAGTCACCGTGCGGGGTGACCATGGCGGCAATTTGCCCGCCCACCACATCGGTCACGCCCGGCACCGAGCCGCGGTAAGGAACGTGCTTGAGGTCCACGCCGTTGTTCAGGCCGAGCAAAGCGCCAATGAAGTGCGGGGTTGAGCCTGCGCCGGGCGAGCCGTAGTTGGCGTCTTTCGGGTTGGCTTTGGCCCAAGCCAGGAAGTCTTTCACGTTCTTCACGCTCTCGGGCACCATCGGGCCCACCGCCAAACCATGTTGCATGATGGCTGCTGTAGAGACGGGCAAAAAGTCTTTGAAGGCATCGTAGGTGAGCTTGCTGTAGACGTGCGGGAACAGCGAGAGCATGGAGTAGGGCGTGAGTGCGAGCACCGAGCCGTCGGCCACCGAGGGTTTGAGCACGTCCAGGGCAATGCGCCCACCAGCACCGGGTTTGTTTTCCACCACGGCGGCGTTGCGGGTGTAGGCGCTGCCCGCCATTTTTTCACCCACACGGCGCGCCACGATGTCGCCTGAGCTGCCCGCAGGGAAGCCATACAAAATTTTGACCTGCTCCAGGGGCAAGCTGCTTTGCGCCATGGCCGGCAGGCTTAGGCCGGACAAACCGGCCCAACCCGCGAGGCCGGCCAGGGTGGTGGTGTTGAGAAAATCACGACGGCTGGACATGGGGTGTCTCCTGACTTGTTAAATTTTGGAAATTCATTATTGTTATTAGAGATAATCAAATCAAGCGGCTCAGGTCCCCCTGCGCTCAGGATTTACCCTAGGAGAACCGCATGGATTACAAAAACTTGGTGGCCATCGATATCCACACCCACGCCGAGGTGAGTTGCTGGAACCCCTTTGACAGCTATGGCGAGGAGTACGACCGCGCTGCCGACAAGTACTTTCGCAACAGCCGCCGCCCCACGATTGAAGAGACCATCGCGTACTACCGCGAGCGCAAGCTCGGGCTGGTGATGTTCACGGTGGACA
>DKJZ01000054.1 GCA_002454975.1 Hylemonella sp. UBA6679 | reverse complement strand
ACTGAAAACGAGGAGACCCCCTATGGCGCGACCGAAACCACCTCACCGGCCACCATGACCCCACCGCCGAGCACGCGGGTGGACAAGGTGGGGGTGCCCGTGCACTGCGCCGACATCCGCGTGATGGATGCCAACGGCGTGGAGGTGCCCACAGGCACCCCTGGCGAGGTGTGGATCGCCGGGCCCATGGTGGTGCCGCGCTACTGGAACAACCCGCAAGCCACCGAGCAGGGCTTTGTGGCGGGCTACTGGAAGTCGGGCGACATCGGCACGCTCGACGAACACGGCTACTTGCAGGTGCACGACCGGCAAAAAGACATGATCAACCGCGGGGGCTACAAGGTGTTTTCGGTGGAGGTGGAAAACTGCTTGGTGGGCCACAGCGAAGTGGTTGAGGCGGCCACCGTGGGCGTGCCCTGCCCTGTGCTGGGCGAGCGCACCCACGCTTTTGTGGTGGCGCCCAGCTGCCCAGACACCACCGCCTTGCAAGCCGCGCTCAAAGCCCGCTGCCAAAGCGAGTTGGCCGATTACAAAACACCCGATGCCTGGACGTTTCTCACCGAACCCCTGCCGCGCAATGCCAACGGCAAGGTGCTCAAACGCCAACTGCGCGAGCGGGCGCTGCGCTAAGCGAGTTTTTAATCTGGCGCAGCGCGGGTGCGTGAGGGTTCAGGCCGTGCCGCCCACCGTCAAGCCATCGATGCGCAGGGTGGGCTGGCCCACACCGACCGGCACGCTTTGACCTTCTTTGCCGCAGGTGCCCACGCCGCTGTCCAAGGCCATGTCGTTGCCGATCATGCTCACACGCGTTAAAGCATCGGGGCCGTTACCCACCAAGGTGGCGCCTTTGACGGGGTAAAGAATTTTGCCGTTTTCCACCCAAAACGCTTGGCTGGCGCTAAACACAAATTTGCCCGAGGTGATGTCCACCTGGCCGCCGCCAAAGTTGGTGGCGTACAGGCCTTTTTTGATGCTCGCCACAATTTCGCCGGGCTCTTTGTCGCCGCCGAGCATGTAGGTGTTGGTCATGCGCGGCATGGGCACGTGGGCGTAGCTCTCGCGTCGGCCGTTGCCGGTCAGGCGGTTGCCGCTCAAGCGCGCGTTCATCGCGTCTTGGATGTAGCCCTGCAAAATGCCGTCTTCAATCAGCACATTGCGCTGGGTGGGGTTGCCTTCGTCGTCCACGTTCAGCGAGCCACGGCGGTCGGCGATGGTGCCGTCGTCCAGCACGGTGACCCCTTTGGCTGCCACACGCTGGCCCACGCGGCCTGCAAATGCGCTCGAGCCCTTGCGGTTGAAGTCGCCTTCCAGGCCGTGGCCAATCGCCTCGTGCAACAAAATGCCGGGCCACCCTGGGCCAAGCACCACGGTGAGTTCGCCAGCGGGCGCGGCGCGGGCAGCGAGGTTGGTGGTGGCGTTGCTCACGGCCTCGTCCACATACTGCTGCACCAGTGCGTCGTCAAAGTGGTCCAGGCCAAAGCGACCACCGCCGCCTGACGAGCCCACCTCGCGCCGGCCTTTGTGCTCGGCAATCACGGTCAGGCTCAGGCGCACCAAGGGGCGCACGTCGGCTGCCAGCGTGCCGTCGGCGCGGGCAACCATCACCACGTCGTACTCGCTGGCCAAGCCGGCCATGACCTGCACCACCCGCTTGTCTTTGGCGCGGGCGAGTTGCTCGACTTTTTCAAGCAGGGCAATTTTGCTGGCGCTGTCGAGCGTGCTGATGGGGTCGATGCCAGGGTAGAGCGAGCGCGAGGATGCTATTTTTTTGCTAGTAGCCTTGACCCGTGCGCTCTTGCCTGCGCTGGAAATTGTTCTTACGGTGTGGGCCGCATCGAGCAGCGAGGCCAAAGAAATGTCGTCGGAATACGCAAAAGCGGTTTTCTCGCCGCTGACCGCGCGCACGCCCACGCCCTGGTCGATGCTGAACGAGCCGGTTTTCACAATGCCCTCTTCCAAACTCCAGCCCTCAGAGCGGGTGTATTGGAAGTACAGGTCGGCGTCGTCCACGCGGTGGGCGCGGATGTCGGACAAAGCGCGCATCAAGTGCGATTCGTCCAGGCCAAAGGGGGTGAGCAGCAGGTCCTTGGCAATGGCCAAGCGTTCAAGGGTGGGTTCGCGTGAAATCATGACCACATTCTAGGAAGAATGGCCACCGGGTGGGGCCTGCAGGTTAATCACTGGCTTGACGTAGGCTGATGGGCATCAAAAGCCCATGCCTTGAACCGTAACAAGCTGTGCGCTGTTGGCGCTGTTGGCCGCTTTGGGCAGCTTTAGGCCGCTCTGCGTCGTTTTAAACCGTTCTCAGCCTTGATCAGTCTTGATCAACTTTGCTCACTGGGGGCTTCACAAACTGCTTGAACAGCGCGCCATCGTCCTCTTGCGCCAAACCTGCTGCACTGGCCTGCGCAAACGCGCCTGCGGCCAAGGGACCGAGCAGGCCCGCAAAGCCCGCGGCCTGCGCGGCCTCCACCGCCAAACGGGTGTCTTTTTCCAACAGGGTCATGTGGGCGCGGGGTTCAAAGTCAGCGGCCAGGGCGCGGCGCATGCGGTCCGAACCGATCCAGCTCTGGCCGCTGGACTGCTCGATCACATCCAGCGTGCCAGCCAAATCCAAGCCCAAAGCACGGGCCAGGCCCATGACCTCGGCAGCACCCACCAAATTGATGCCGGCGAGCAGGTTGTTGACCAGCTTGGTGCGCGCCCCATCGCCCACGCGCTGGCTGATGCGAAACACCTTGGCAGACAAAGCTTGCAACAGCGGCTGACAGCGTTCAAACACCGCATCAGGCCCAGCCACCATCAGGCTCATGCTGCCGTCGCGCGCCCGCGCTGGGCCGCCGGACATGGGGGCGTCCAGCGTGTGGATGCCGTGCTGGGCCAAGCGCTCGGCCAGGCGCACGGTGGCAGCTGGGGCGATGGTGGGGCACAAAATCACCACCCCGCCCGCTGGCATGCCGTGCACCACGCCCCTGGGCTGGTCTGGCGAACCAAACAGCACCGCCTGGGCTTGCAGGTCGTCAACCACGGCGACCATCAGCGCTTCTGTTTTGATAGCGGCTTGTTCAGCACTGGCGCAGGCCAGAGCCCCAAAAGGCACCAAAGCCTGCATTTTTTCAGGCGCGATGTCGTGCACTTTCACCGACCAGCCACGGCTGAGCAAATTGGCCGCCATGGCCCCGCCCATGAGGCCTACCCCGACAATACCGACGACACCGACTGCGTTCATGTTTGCACCAGTCGTTTGGATTTGGCAATCGACATCAAAATGCCCAGTCCCAGCCCCAGGGTCACCATGGCCGTGCCGCCATAGCTGATGAAGGGCAGCGGCACCCCCACCACCGGCAAAATGCCGCTGACCATGCCCATGTTGACAAAGGCATAGGTGAAGAAAATCAGGCTCACGCTCGCGGCCAGCAAACGGGCAAACAAGGTGGGCGCCTGCAGGGCAATCACCAAGCCGCGCAAGAGCAAAAAGAGAAAAGCGGCAATCAGCAACAGGTTGCCCAGCAAGCCAAACTCCTCCGAAAAAGCGGCAAAGGCAAAGTCGGTGGTGCGCTCAGGAATGAACTCCAGGTGGGTTTGCGTGCCCTGCATGAAGCCCTTGCCCAAAAAGCCGCCCGAGCCAATGGCAATCATGCCTTGGATGATGTGAAAACCCTTGCCCAGCGGGTCGCGCCCAGGGTCGAGCAAGGTGCAAATGCGTTGCTGTTGGTAGTCGTGCAGCACCACCCAGCGCACGCCCTTGGCGCACAACGTGGGCTCAAACATCACCAGCAGCACGATGCCCACCAGCCCAACCAGCAAAGGTGGCAAGAGGTATTTCCACTTCAGGCCGGCAAAGAAAATCACCGAAAACCCAGCTGCAAACACCAAAATAGAGGTGCCCAAGTCGGGCTGCTTCATGATCAGGCCCACCGGCACCAGCAACAGGGCCCAGGCCACCGCAAAGTCAACCGGGCGCACCTGGCCCTCGCGTTTTTGGAACCACCAGGCCAGCATCAAGGGCATGGCGATTTTGAGGATTTCACTGGGCTGAATCACCACCCCCAGGTTGACCCAGCGCTTGGCGCCTTTTTTGGTGATGCCAAAAATCGCCACCGCCACCAAGAGCGTCACCCCCACCACGTACAGGGGCACCGCCAGGCTCATCAAGCGGTGCGGGGGAATTTGCGCCACCACAAACAAAATAAAGCCGGCAATGAGCATGTTGCGGCCGTGGTCCATGAAGCGGGTGCCGTGGTCAAAACCGGCGGAGTACATGCACAGCAGGCCCGCGCTGGCGAGCAAAAACACAGCAAACGCCAAGGGGCCATCAAAGCCCTCCAACCAGGGTTGAAGGCGCACACGCCACGACGGTCTCTTGAAAACTACAGCCATGCCCGATTATCCCGCCTCGGGCCGGCGCGCGCATGCCGGCCTGACCCAGCGCTCAAGGCTGCATGGGGGAGGCTTCGCGCGCTTTGTGACGCCGCTCGGTGGCCGGGCGGCGCAGGCGTATCTCTTGGCGGGTGCAGCCGGCTTGGCTGTGGATGTTCAGGGTCGCACCGATCATGCCCGCGCGCATGGCCAGCGAGCGCAGGCCTTTGCCAGCGCGCGCACCGGGCAGGGGTGGGGCGCTGGCACTCAGGTCGGGGACCACAAAACCCACCCCGTTGTCCTCCATGCGCAGCAACACCTCCTCACCTTCTGCGCGCAAGGTGATGTGCAGGCTGCTGGCGCGGGCGTGCTGAAACACGTTCGAGAGCGCCTCATACACCATGAACTGCAGGTGCCGGGTGGCCGCGCTGTCCAGGTAAGGCAGCGGCTCCATCAAGGCCACATCCCAATGCAGCTGCAAATCTGAGGCAGCAAAGCGCGGGGCCAGGCGGTAGCGCAAATTGGCCAGCAGGGTCGAGACATCGCCCGGCGAGAGGTTGATGGCGTCGATGGAGAGCTTGAGCTGCTCCATGGACTCGCGCAGGCTGCTCAAAATGTCTTCCTGGCTGACCCGGCCCGACTGCACCTGGCGGATGGCTGCACTCAGGTGCGCGCCCACCCCGTCGTGCATGTCGCGCAAGATGCGGCTGCGCTCGGCGGTGCGCGCTTGCTCGCGCGCCAGGCGCTCGAGCTTTTGGTAGCTCAGGGCCAGCGCTTGCTCTTTTTCGGCCACGCGGGCTGCCAGCGTGAAGTTGATGTCACGGGCTTGCTGCTGGGCCAGCTGAAACTGCCGAATCACCACCACTGATATCACCAGCCCAAACAAGGTGGAGGTGTAGCGCAAGTAGGACACGGCCGAGTAGGCATCGCCCATGCGGTAGCTCAGCACATCGTGCAGGGCCGCAAGCAAATTCAAGCCAATCACCCACAGCATGAGCCGGTGAAACAGCACTGGCGCGCGCCGTGCCCGCCAGGCAAAGTACATCACAAACACCGTGCAACACAGGGCGTAGGCCACGTACCAAACTTGCAGCGTCAAAGGCGCGCCGTGAGCGTAAAAACGCCAACTGGCCACCACGCACCACACCGCCACCAGCAAGGTGCACCACACGTAGCGGCGCATCAGCAAGGTGCGCCCCCAGTCGGCCAACGCGATGCAAAACAGCCCTAAAAAACTGCCCCACAAGGTGCGCGCCAGGTTGGTGATCAGGCCCCACCAGGGCCAGCTTGGCCAGGGGTGCTCCACCAGGTAGTCGCTTTGCCCGATCACCCAGCACAGCTGCGCCAAAGCAGCGTACAGGTACAGGCTGCGCCGCTCCCACCAAAACGGGCCGGTTTGCACCGGGCTGGTCCACCACAGCGCGGCGGCCAGCGCGCCCACAAACAGGCTGAAAGTGATCACCACCAAGGTGCCGGTTTGGCGCCACAGCATGTCGCGTTCATACAGGCCCGCCACCAGCACATCGGGCCCCACCACCAGGCTCGACAAGCCGGCCTGGCGCGACGCATCGGCCCGCACTTTGAAGGTCAAGAGGTTGTCCTGCGCAATGGCATCGGGCGTGAGCAAGATGTATTGGGGCAGCTTGCCAAAGTCCTCGTTGCCCGGGTTATGCACATTGCCTTTGCTGACCAGCAGCTTGTTGTTGAACACCACCTGGTAGGCGTTGCCCACTCTGGGGATGTACAGGCCATAGGTGCCGTAGGGCACCTCCTCAATGCGGAAAGGAATTTGAAACACCGCCCAACCCGATTCGCCGGGATGCTCTCGGTCCCAGACATAAGGCAAGGACACGCTGGTGCGGGTCTGCGGCGCATCGGCCAGCAAGGTGAGGTGGGCTTGGGTCAGCACCTGGACCTGCGCGTTCTCGGGGGTGCCGCTGGGCGAACGCACATCGGCCATGAAAAGCCAGGCCACAAGCACCAGCAGCAGCACGCCCAGGCCCTGAAGCCCGGATCGCCAGCCTGCGCGCGCACCCACCTGCTCAGGAGCCTGCACCTTCATGCGGTTCAGCGCTCCAAAATACCCAGGCGTGTGGCCTCAAAGACCGCCTCGGTCTTGGAGCTCACCGAGAGTTTGTTGTAGAGCTTTTTGATGTGGCTTTGCACGGTGTGCACCGACACCGCTTGCAGCCGTGCGATTTCGGCATAGCTGTAACCGCGCGCTATCAGGGTCAAGACCTCGTGCTCGCGCGGGCTCAAGGGAGGGGTGCCAGGCAACTTGGTCGATGGTTCGGTCAACACGGGCGCGGCCTCACCAGGCGCCGCCACTGAGCGCGGCCCGTCTTGAAAGCGGGTCAGCAAACGCCGGGCGATCATGGGGGAGATGGGCGAAGCGCCGGCGCGCATGTCCAGGATGGTGCGCGCCACGTCGTCCATGGCCGAGTCTTTGTGGATGTAACCCAGGGCGCCGGCCTCGATGCTGGCCAGCACATTGTCATCGTCGCCAAACATGCTGATGACCAAGGGCTCGCAGCTTGGGTGCAGGCGGCGGGCTTGGCGAATCACCGCCAGCCCCGAGCCATCGGGCAAGCCCAGGTCGGTGAGCAAAACATCCAAGGTGTGTTGGGCCAACCAATCCAGCGCGGCTTGCACCGAGCCCACGCTGGCAGCCAGTGTCAGCGCCGTGCAGCCCAGCACGCTTTGCTCGAAAAACTCGCGGGTCAGGGGGTCGTCTTCAACAATCAGAACCCGGGGTGAAGGGAGCAGCTCAGCCATCATCCCCGCATGCTAGCGGCAAGCACGCACCGTGTGTTTGCAAAATACACTGCCAAAACAAGTCCCTATCATCGCTTCGGTATGACGCCCATCACCCACCTGCTTTATCTCCACGGCTTCAGGTCCTCGCCGCGCTCGACCAAGGCGCGCATGGTGTGCGAGCGCTTGGCCAGCCGCCACCCCGAAGTCACGGTGTGGTGCCCGCAGCTGCCACCCTCACCCAGGGATGCCATGGCGCTGTTGCAAAGCGGCACGGCCCACTGGCCCAGCGCCAGCATGGGCGTGATCGGCTCGTCGCTGGGCGGCTTTTACGCCACTTACTTGGCCCAAAACCGCGGCTGCCTGGCGGCCGTGCTCAACCCAGCCGTGAACCCCGCGCGAGACCTGGCCAAGTACATCGGCGAGCACAGCAGCTGGCACGACCCGCAAGACACCTTCTTTTTCAAAAGCAGCTACATCGAAGAGTTGCAGGCCCTCACCCTGGGTGAGCTCAGCGCTGCGCAGCACATTTACGCCTTGATCGCCAAAGGCGACGAGGTGCTGGACTGGCGCGAGATGCAGGCCCGCTACGCGCAAGCCCACGTGCACCTGCTTGAAGGCGGCGACCACGCCCTGAGCGGGTTCGAGGCGCACATCGACGAGGTGCTGGCGTTTTTTGGGCTGGGGGGCTCAGTGAGCAACGCACTGAGCTGATCACTGAGGCGCTAAATAAGCCGCCGGCTCAGGGCCGTGCAGGCAGGCGCAAGGTCATGGTGGCGCCTTGGCCCGAGACCAACACAGCCTCTAGGAGGCTCACCGACTGCAGCTGCCAGCCAGGCATCACGGCTTGCCCCACACGCACGGGTTTGGCCGGCTGCCCATTGACCCCAATCAAAGCCACCGCAGGCACGGCCACGCCTGAGAGCACCAGCACAGCTTGCGCGGGCGCGGGTGTTTGGGCTGGTGCGCCTGCAGGCGCGCCCAAGGCGCGGGCCACGCCCGAAAGGTCTGAGGAGGTCTGCGTGCTGTCATCCCCAGCGGGGCTGACCACCGCAAAAGGCAGGGTGGCGGGTGGGGTGGGCCAGCGCAGCACCCAGGCCGTGACACTCCACCCCAGCAGCGCTGTGAGCGCAGCAGCAGTGAGCACCGGCACGGACAAAAACGCAGGACGAGTGGCCATCATGCGTGGCATTATGATCCAGCCAAGCCCAACCACCCGCGCGTTTGCGCCTTGTTCATGAAAACCCCTTTTGTTCGAGCTTTACAACGCGGCTTCACCCTGATTGAACTCATGGTGGTGCTGGTGATCATCGGGGTGCTGGCCGCCCTGATCGTGCCCAATGTGCTCAACCGCGCCGATGACGCGCGCGTGACCGCGGCCAAAACCGACATCAACAACCTGGTCCAGGCCCTCAAGCTGTACCGCCTGGACAACCAACGCTACCCCACCGCCGCCCAAGGCCTGCAAGCCCTGCTGGCCAAGCCCACCGTGGAGCCCATTCCTCCCAACTGGAAGCCCTACCTCGACAAACTCCCCAACGACCCCTGGGGCCGCCCCTACCAGCTGCTCAACCCGGGCGTGAAAGGCGAGATTGATGTGATGTCTCTGGGGGCCGATGGCCAGCCCGGTGGCGAGGGCAACAACGCGGATGTGGGCAGCTGGCAGTGACGTGAGCTGGGCGCTTGCTGCGCTTTGCCCACTTCAGCCAATTTAGGCCAGAGCCACACCCATCATCATGAACGGCCTACCCAAGCAGGGCGCTCGCCAGCAGGCGGCGCAAACCGGCATGACTTTGCTGGAGCTGCTGGTGGTGGTGGCCATCATCGCGCTGGGCACGGTGGGGGTGGGCTTGGCGGTGCGCGACAGCGGCCAAAACCAGCTCGAACAAGAGGCCCAGCGTTTGAGCGCCCTGTTAGAAACAGCACGGGCGCAATCGCAGGCCAGCGGTGCGGCTGTGCACTTTGTGCTCACCGCGCAAGGCTTTGCCTGGGAAGGTCTGCCCCCAGAGTCACCGGGCAACCCCGGCTTGCCCACGCGCTGGCTGAGCCCCAACACCACAGCCATGATCGTCAGCGCATCCGCACAGCGTTTGGGCCCGGGCTCTGGCATAGACACAGGTGTCAACACTGCAGGCCCGGCCAGCATCTTGCTCGGGCCTGAGCCCCTGATCGCGCCACTGGCGGTGCGTTTACAAAGTTTGGAAGGCCGGGAACGCCCAAGCCTGTGGGTCAGCACCGATGGCGTGCGGGCTTTTCGCGTGGGCAACCCCAGGTCTCAAAACCCATGATGCGTGCGCCGTCTGCACCCAGGCCAGGGCATGGCTCAGGCTTTACCTTGGTGGAGGTGCTGGTGGCTTTGGGCATCGTGGCCATGGCCTTGGCCGCAGGCTTGCGCGCGGCCGGCGGGCTGACCCGCACCGCCGAGCGCCAAGCCACGCTGGTGCTGGCCCAAGTGTGCGCTGAAAACGAGTTGGTGCGCCTGCGCCTGTCTCGCCAAATGCCTGGCGTGGGCGAGCAGGTGGTGGACTGTCCCCAGCTGCAAAGCGCCTTGCGGGTCGAACTCATCGTGCGCCCCACACCCAACCCCAATTTTCTCAAAGCCGATGCGCGCGTGCTGCAAGGCAGCGAGGCCGTCTGGCAGCTCTCCACCGTGGTGGGGCGGTTCTAGGCATGCGCCCACAAGGCTTCACCCTGGTTGAGTTGCTGGTGGCGCTGTCTGCCATGGCCGTGCTCGCCGTGCTGAGCTGGCAGGGCGTGGACAGCATGGCCCGCACCCAAGCCGCGGTGCAAGCACGCAATGACGATGTGGGCGTGCTGCGCAGCGCCCTGGCGCAGTGGCGCACCGACCTCGAGGCGGTGGTGCAACAGCCGCCCGAGCCAACTGCCGCGGTGGCTTGGGATGGCCGCGCCTTGCGGCTGGTTCGGCGCAGCGCCTTGGGCCAAGAACCAAGCTGGCTGGTGGTGGCTTGGGCCGCGCACAACGTGCAAGGCCAAAGCACTTGGGTGCGTTGGCAGTCGCCCCCGGTGCGCAGCTCGGCCGAGCTGGCCCAGGCCTGGCAAGCGGCCCAAGCGTGGGCACAAAGCCCAGACAGCCCCAGCGCCTCTTTGGGCACCGACACCCCAAGTGCTACGGCCATCGTGCCCCTCATGCCGGTGACGGCGGTGACCGTGTTTGTCGCACGCGACGGCGTGTGGGTCAACCCGCAGTCTTCAGGCAACACACAAGCCGCCCCCGACAACACCGCGCCTTCTGCTGGGGCTGGGGCTGGGGCTGGGGCTGGCAACACAAACACCACCACAAACACCAAGGCCAACGCAGACAACGCCGCCCCCGAAGGCGTGCGCCTGATCCTCACGCTGCCCGCCTCGGTGCAAGGCGGCGGGCGGCTCACCACCGACTGGGTCAACCCCACGCTGGCAGGGGCGCGCTCATGAGGCCCAGCAAAGTACGTCCAAGCCAGCCTCAACAAGGGGCTGCCCTGCTCACGGCCATGCTCACCGTGGCACTGGTGGCCACGTTGGCAGCTGGGGCGGCCTGGCAGCAGTGGCGCCAGGTCAGCGTGGAGCGTGCGCAGCGCACCCAGCAGCAAATGGCCTGGGTCTTGTTGGGCGCGCTGGACTGGGCGCGCCTGGTGCTGCGCGAAGACGCCAACGCGGGCACCGTGGACCACCTGTCTGAGCCCTGGGCCTTGACCCTGCAAGAAGCCAAGCTCAGCAGTTTTCTGAACCTCGATGGCCGCGCCAACGACGCCCCAGAGATCGAAGACGCGTTTTTATCGGGCCGCATCACCGACCTGCAAAGCCGCCTCAATGCGTTTAACTTGATCAAAGACAAGAAACTGTCTGCGTCTGATTTTCAGAGTTTTGAGCGCTTGTGGCGGCTGCTTGGGCTGCCCGAGACCGAGCTGGTGCAACTGTGCCTGCAACTCCAAGCCAGTGCGGCTGGGCAAGGCGCGCTGTGGCCCCAGCAGCTGCAAGACCTGCGCCACTTGGGCGTGTCAGCCCAAAGGCTACAAACCCTCTCGGCCTGGGTCACGTGGCTGCCTGCGCGCACCGCGGTCAACGTCAACACCGCCGCGCCCGAGGTGCTCGTGGCAGCGCTCCCAGGACTGGATTTGGCCGGTGCCCAAAGCTTGGTGCGGCAACGCGCCCTGGCGCACTTCAAAACCGTCGATGAGGCTTTGCGCCTGAGCCCTGCGGGTGGCAGTGGTGGCAGTGGTGGCACAACGCAAGCTGGCAGCGAGGCGGTGCAACTCGGTGTGTCCAGCCGGTTTTTTCAGGTGCATGGGCAGCTCAGGCTGGGGGGTCTGACGGTCGATCAGCTATCAATTTTGCAGCGAGAAGGCCCCCAAATACAGGTTTTATCGCGTCATCAAGGCTCACTACAATCGCGATGAGATGTCTACCCTCATCGTTGATCTGACCGCGGCCCTGCACAGCCCACGCCCCGAGCTCTTGCATGTGCTGAGCCAGGACGGCGTGAGCCTGAGCCGCCAAGGCCGCTGCACTGCCGACATGCTGCCCAGCGCCACCGAGGTGGTGGGGGTGCTGCCAGCCAGCACCTTGTCGTGGCATGTGGTGAGCTTGCCCCCAAGTGTGCGTCGCCATGCGGGGCGAGATCCTGCGCGGCTGCGCGCGGCCTTGTTTGGGTTGATGGAAGAGCAGCTGCTCGACGACCCCGACGCATGCCACCTGGCTACCTTCGAGCACACCGACGACGCCCTGCTGGTGGCGGTGTGCCAACTGGCGCCCGTGCGCCAAGCGCTTCAGTTGCTGGAGACCCAAGGCTGCCCAGTCACCCGCCTGGTGCCCGCTTTGAGCCCCACAGCCCAGCTCACCTTGCACGCCTTGGATGACCCGCAAGCGCAGGTGGTGCTGACCCACCCGCATGGCGTACTGAGTCTGCCAGCCACCGACAGCGCATGGCGTTTCATGCTGACGCAAACGCCTTTGCGCGTCTTGGCCGAGGCTGGCCAAGTCGCACCAGCCCAACAAAAAACCAGCCTCACGGTAGAGCTGCAAACCCCTGCACAACGCCTGCTGGCCGCTGCAAGCTCGCCCTTGAATTTGGCGCAGCACAGCCTGGCCCTGTCGCGGCGCATGCGCTGGCAAAAGCGCCTGGGCCGCGCGCTGGCTGATGTGTGGCAGACCCGCGCCTGGCGGCCTGCGCGGGTCGCGCTGGGCTTGCTTGTGGGCATCAACTTGCTGGGTGTGGGCTGGTTGGCCCGTGAAGAAAACGCGGCCCTCAAGGCCAAACACACACAAAGCGCACAGCTGCTGCAAGCCACTTTTCCTGAGGTTCAGCTGGTGGTGGATGCGCCGCTGCAAATGGCCCGCTCGCTGGCCCTGCTGCAGCAAGGGCAGTCGGCTCATCTCAAGCTCGCGCTCGACACGCTGGCACGCACAGCGCCCGAGGCGCGCTTGAGCGGCCTGGTGTTTTCTGGCCCCGAGGTGCGCTGGCAAGGCTTATCGCTGGATGCTGGGCAAACCCGCAGCCTGCAGGCTGCGCTCAAGGCGGCAGGCGTTCAAGCCGAGGTGCTGGCCGGTGGTGATTGGGTGTTACGCGGAGGGTCACCATGAACCGCACCAAACCCACGGGCTGGCAAGTCTTCACACACAAGCTTCAAACACGCTGGGGCCAGCTCCAAGCGCGTGAACGCACAGGCTTGCAGCTGGCCATGGGCCTGCTGCTGCTCAGTGGCCTGTGGTGGCTGTGGCTGGCCCCGGCCCTGCAGGTGCTGGCGCAAGCCCCTAGCAAGCACCGCGCGCTGGACGAGTCCTTGGCCAGCATGGCACGCATGCAAACCCAAGCCCAAGCTTTGCAGGGGCGCAGCGCTGTGCCCTTGGCGCAGCGGCGCAGCCAACTTGAACACAGCCTGGCCGCCCTCGGAGATGGGGCCAAGCTCGAGGTGCAGGGCACCCAAGCACAAGTGGCCTTGAAAGCCGTGCCCGCACAGAACCTGGCCGCATGGCTGCAGGCCCTGGACAAGGTTCAGCTCCAGCCCGATGGCGGCAAACTCAGCGCCAGCTCGGCTGGTGTGGGTGGCAACCTAACGGGGACAGGTGGCAACCCAAGCACCTGGTCTGGCCAGGTGAGCTTTACCCTGGCGCCTCAACCATGAGCCCAAACGCCAACACCCTCACACCAACCCGCGCCCTGCGCCTGGCCTGTGGCCTGGGTGCGGCCGTGGGTGCCTTGTTGGCGGTGCTCATGCTGGCACCGGCCAGATGGGTGGGCGATGCACTCAGCCTTGCCAGCGGCCAGCGCTGGATACTCACCCACACCCAGGGCAGCTGGTGGCGCGGCTCAGGGCAGTTGCTGCTCAGCGGTGGCGCGGGCAGCCGCACGGCCATGCGCGTGCCCGGCGGCTTGAACTGGGAGATCGCGCCCAGCTGGTCGGGCTTGGTGGCTCGCCTTAACGCTCCGTGCTGCACCCCCCAAGGGCTCGAACTGCGCATCCAACCCAGCTTGGGCCTGCAAGGCTGGGGGCTGCGCGTGCAACTGATGGATCAGCCCAGCACCTGGCCCGCGCAACTTCTGGCGGGCTTGGGCACGCCTTGGAACACCCTGCAGCTCAGCGGGCCGCTCCAACTCAGCAGCCAGTCGCTAGCGCTCAACATCACCCCGCATGCGCGGCATCTGGCCGGCACGCTCACCCTGCAGGCCACGGCGCTGAGCTCGCAGCTCACCACCATTCGCCCCATGGGCAGCTACGCCCTGACCCTGCAAGGCGGCGACGTGCCGCGCCTGAGCCTGAGCACCTCGCACGGGCCGCTCAAGCTCGAAGGCCAAGGGCAGTGGGTGGGGGACAAGCTGCGCTTTAACGGCCAAGCCACGGCCGAGCCCGCGCAAGAAGCCGAACTGGCCAACCTTCTCAACATCATGGGGCGGCGCACTGGCGCGCGCTCCCTCATCACCCTGGGCTGACCCATGCGCTTTCTCCAACGACTCACCCCTGGCCTGCTCTTGTGCTCTGCTGTGTGGGCGCAAACCCCAGGTTTGAACCAAGACAAACCGGGCGGCCCAGTGACGCTGAACTTTGTCAACGCTGAGATTGAGGCGGTCTCGCGCGCCATGGGCAGCATCACGGGCAAACAGGTGGTGGTGGACCCGCGCGTCAAAGGCACCCTGAACCTGAGCACCGACCAGCCCGTGCCCACGACCACGGCTTACAACCAATACCTCCATGTGCTGCGCTTGCAAGGTTTTGCGGTGGTGGAGTCGGGCGGGCTGCTCAAGGTGGTGCCTGAGGCCGATGCCAAGCTGCAAACCGGGGTGGTGGCAGCTGGCGCGAGCACGCCGGGCAACACCCAAATCCTCACGCAAATCTTCAAGCTCAACCACGAAAACGCGGGCAACTTGGTGCCCGTGCTGCGCCCGCTCATCAGCCCCAACAACACCATCAACCACAACCCGGGCAACAACACCCTGGTGATCACCGATTACGCCGACAACTTGCAGCGCATCGCGCGCATTGTGGCGGCCATGGACATGGCCAATGGCAGCGACCTGGAGATCATGCCGCTCAAGCACGCCATTGCCTCTGACTTGGCAGCCCTGGTCACCCGCCTGCTCGAGCCTGGCAACGCCCCTGGCGTACCGGGCACACCAAGCACCCCCGATGGCAGCTTCAAAACCACGGTGCTGGCTGAGCCGCGGGCCAACGCCCTGATTGTTCGGGCAGCCAACCCAGCGCGCCTGGCCTTGGCCAAATCGCTCATCGACAAGCTCGACCAGCCCACCGCAGGCAGCCAGGCCAGCGGCAACATCCACGTGGTGTACCTGAAAAACGCCGATGCCACCAAGCTGGCCGCGACCCTGCGCGCCATCCTCACTGGCCAGGCCACCAGCCCCACCAGCACCCCTGGGTTCTCGGGCACGGCGGGCTCACCGGGCTTGTCAGGCAGCGCCTCGGCCCCGCTGAGCACGCCGGGTGCGAGCTTTGGCAGCACCAGCACCGGCGCGGCCTTGCAAGGTGGTGGGCAGGTGCAGGCCGACCCCTCGACCAACTCGCTCATCATCACCGCGCCTGAACCACAGTACCGGCAACTGCGCGCGGTGATCGACAAGCTCGATGCACGCCGCTCACAGGTGTTTGTGGAGAGTTTGATTGCCGAGGTCAACGCCGACCGGGCGGCTGAATTTGGCATTCAGTGGCAGGGGCCCATTGGCAAAGCAGGCGACGCCACCGTGGGCTTGCTCGGCACCAACTTTGGGGCCGGCGGGCGCAACATCGTCAACCTGGCCCAGGGGGCCACCAGCCCAGCGCCGGGCCTGAATGTGGGCGCTGCGCAAAACATCAACGGCGTGTATGTGCTGGGCTTTTTGGGCCGCTTGCTCGAGCAAAGCGGCGACGGCAATGTGCTGTCCACACCCAACTTGCTCACGCTGGACAACGAAGAAGCCAAGATCGTGGTGGGCCAAAACGTGCCCTTTCTCACCGGCCAATACACCAACGCCAATGTGGGCGGCAGTGGCGCGGTCAACCCGTTTCAAACCATCGAGCGCAAAGACGTGGGCCTGACCCTGCGCGTCAAGCCGCAAATCAGCGAGAACGGCACGGTGCGGCTGCAGATCTTCCAAGAAGTCTCCAGCGTGGACAAAACCACCTTGCTATCGCCCAGCGGGATCACCACCAACAAGCGCTCCATCGAGTCCAACGTGCTGGTCGATGACGGCTCGGTGGTGGTGCTTGGTGGCCTGCTGCAAGACGAGTACTCGGGCAACCAAGACAAGGTGCCCGGCCTGGCCGACATGCCGATTTTTGGCAATCTCTTCAAGAGCGAAACACGCGCCCGCAAAAAGACCAACCTGATGGTGTTCTTGCGCCCGGTGGTGGTGCGCGACGCGGCCAGCATCGAGGCGCTGTCGCAGGGCCGCTACGAGCAAATGCGCGGCGCCCAGCAAAGCTCGCAGCCCCAGCCCAGCCAGATTTTCCCGATCAACAGCGCGCCCGTGCTGCCAGCGGCTGAAGGCCGCGCCCCAGCCGTGCAGCCCACACCCCAGCCTGCTGCACTGCCAACTGCGAACAACTCTGGCGCGTCTCTCGCCCCCGCCGGCCGCTGAACCCATGCGTTACCCCCTGCCCTACGCTTACGCGCGCACCCACCAGGTGCTGCTGGAGGATGACGCGCAGTCATCAACCCTGTGGCTGCACCCGGGCAGCGAGCTCCAGGCGCTGGCCGAGGTCACGCGGGTGCACGCGGTGCAGCACATCGCGCAGCTCAGCGCTGCAGAGCTGCAGCAGCGCATCAACACCGCTTACTCGCAAAGCGACAGCAGTGCAGCCACCGTCATTGGCGAGGTGCAGAGCGACGCCGACCTCACCCGCATGATGCAAGAGCTGCCCGCGGTGGAAGACCTGCTCGAGACCATGGACGATGCGCCCATCATCCGCATGCTCAATGCGCTGCTCACGCAGGCCGCGCGCGATGGGGCGAGCGACATCCACATCGAACCTTACGAGCGCCATTCGGTGGTGAGGTTTCGTGTGGATGGTACGCTGCGCGAGGTGGTGCAACCCAACCGAGCACTGCACGCCGCACTCATCTCGCGCCTGAAAATCATGGCTGAGCTGGATATTTCAGAAAAGCGCCTGCCGCAAGACGGGCGCATTTCGCTGCGCATCGGCACGCGCGCCATGGACGTGCGGGTGAGCACTTTGCCCAGCGCGCATGGCGAGCGCGCGGTGTTGCGTCTTCTCGATAAATCTCAAGGTCAATTAACCCTTGAGGCCATAGGTATGCAGGGCCAGGTGCTATCAAATTTAGAGCACCTGATCAACCAGCCGCATGGCATTATTTTGGTGACCGGTCCTACCGGCTCGGGCAAAACCACCACGCTGTACGCCGCCTTGAGCCGCCTGGACGGGCACAGCAGCAACATCATGACGGTGGAAGACCCGATTGAGTACGAGCTTGCAGGCGTGGGGCAAACCCAGGTCAACGCTAAGATTGATTTGACGTTTGCCAAGGCCCTGCGCGCCATCCTGCGCCAAGACCCCGATGTCATCATGATTGGCGAGATTCGCGATTTTGAAACCGCGCAAATCGCCATCCAGGCTTCGCTCACTGGCCACCTGGTGCTGGCCACCTTACACACCAACGACGCGGCCAGCGCCATCACCCGCTTGACCGACATGGGCGTGGAGCCGTTTTTGCTCAGCTCCTCGCTCTTGGGTGTGTTGGCCCAGCGTCTGGTGCGCAAAACCTGCACCGCCTGCCAAGGCGCTGGCTGCGAGCTGTGCGCGCACTCGGGCTACCAGGGCCGCACCGGTATTTTTGAGCTGCTGCAGGCCGATGACCACCTGCGTGACCTCATCCACCAACAAGCCTCCGAGGCCGAGCTGCGCGCCGCGGCTCTCGCAGCTGGCATGGTGCTCATGCGCGATGACGGGCAGCGGCTGGTGCAGACAGGCATCACCACACGCGAAGAGCTGGTGCGCGTCACGCGTGACTGAGCCATGCCCAGCTACGCCTACCAAGCCATTGACCCCCAGGGACAAACCCGCCGCGGCGTGCTGGAGGCCGACAGCCTCAAGGCGGCACGCCACCAATTGCGCGCGCAGTCGCTCATCCCTTTAGAAGTCAAGGCCAGCGCGAGCGAAAGCGCCGCGCCAGGCTTGTTTGCTCCGCGCAAGCTCATGGGGCGCACCGCGCTGGCGGTTTGGACCCGGCAACTCGCTGGCTTGGTCAGTGCCGGCCTGCCGCTGGAACGCGCGTTAACCTCCCTGGCCGAAGAGGCCGACACACCCGCCCTGGCCCAGCTGCTGGGGCAGTTGCGCAGCGAGGTCAATGCCGGCGCCACCTTTGGCGCGGCCCTGGCACAGCACCCGCGCGAGTTTTCAGACATCTACCGCGCCGTGATTTCTGCCGGCGAGCAAAGCGGCCAGCTCGGCTTGGTGCTGGAACGCTTGGCCGACGACCTCGAAGAACAACAGGCCTTGCAAGCCAAGCTGCTGGGCGCGGCACTCTACCCAGCCATCGTCTCGCTGGTGGCGGTGCTCATCGTGGTGTTTTTGATGACCTACGTGGTGCCCCAAGTCGCCAGCGTGTTCTCTGGCACGCAGCGCACCCTGCCTTGGCTCACGGTGGCCATGCTGGGCGCCAGTGCGCTGGTGCGTGAACACGGCTGGTGGCTGCTGTTGCTGATGCTGGCCGCTGCGGCGGGCTTTGCCACCCTGTACCGGCAAGACGGGCCACGCCAGACGCTGGATGCCGCTTTTTTACGCCTGCCAGTGCTGGGGCGCTTGGCCCGCGGCTACAACGCAGCGCGTTTTGCGTCCACGCTGGCCATGCTGAGCGCGGCGGGCGTACCTATTCTTAAAGCCCTGCAAGCCGCAGCCCAAACCCTCAACAACCGCGCCATGCGTGGTGACGCCCTGCAGGCCTTGGTGCTGGTGCGAGAAGGCGCGCCCCTGGCCGCCGCACTGGCCCAACACCCGCGTTTTCCGGGCCTGCTGGGCATGTTCGCCCGCCTGGGCGAGCATACCGGGCAACTGCCCGACATGCTGCAACGCGCCGCCCGCCAACTGGGCAACGACGTGCAACGCCGCGCCCTGCAACTCGCCACCCTGCTCGAGCCCCTGCTCATTGTGGCCATGGGCCTGATGGTCATGCTCATCGTGCTGGCCGTGCTGCTGCCCATCATCCAGATGAACACCTGGGTGCGCTGAGGTTAAAAAGCGCCCCCGCATGGGACAATGCCGGCATGCATATTTTGTTTGAAGAAGCCGGCAAATTCATGACCGGCCGGGTGATGTCCGAGGCTGAGAGCTCGCTGCAGGTGGAGCTCATCTCCGGCAAGCGGGTCAAGGTCAAGGCGGCGCATGGTTTGCTCAAGTTTGACAAGCCCACACCGGCCGAGCTGATGGCTGCGGCCCAAACCTTGAGTGAAAGCATTGAGCTGGACCTGGCCTGGGAGTTTGCGCCCGAAGACGAGTTTGGCTTTGCCGATTTGGCTGGCGTGTATTTTTCCGACCCGCCGTCGCTGACCGAGCAAGTGGCCGCCCTGCTGCGCCTGTTTGAAGCCCCGCATTACTTCCGCCGCGCAGGCAAGGGGCGCTTCAAAAAAGCACCGGCCGAGATCATTCAGCAGGCCTTGGCCGCGATTGAGAAAAAGCGCCTGCTTCAAGAGCAAATTGATGCTTGGGCCAAAGCGCTTGCGCAGGGCGTTTGCCCCGAGCCCATTCGTGAGCAGCTTTACAAAATCCTGTTCAAACCCGACAAAAACGCGCCCGAGTACAAAGCCGTGGTGGAGGCTGCCAAGGCCACCCAAACCGCCCCCCTGGCCTTGCTGCAAAACGCTGGGGCCATCACCTCGCCCTACCAGTTTCACTGGAAGCGCTTTTTGTTTGAGAACTTCCCAAAGGGCACGGGCTTTGCAGCCATGCAGGCGCCTGCCATCGTCGACGAGCTGCCATTGGCCCAAGTGCAGGCCTACTCGATCGACGACTCTGCCACCACCGAGATAGACGACGCGCTGTCGGTCACGGGCCTGGGCAGCGGCACGGTCACCGTGGGCATCCACATTGCCGCGCCTGGCTTGGCGGTGCAACGAGGAGACGCCATCGACAACCTGGGCCGTGCGCGCCTGAGCACGGTGTACATGCCGGGCTACAAAATCACCATGCTCCCCGACGAGGTGGTGCACAACTACACCTTGCAAGAGGGGCGTGCCTGCCCAGCGGTTTCGCTCTACGTGAGCTTTGACGAGGCCACGCTGGCCATCACCGCCAGCGCCACCCAGGTTGAGCGGGTGCCCATTGCCCACAACCTGCGGCACGACCAGCTCGACCACATCGTCACCGAGCCCTGGCTGCAAGACGAAACGTTTGCGCATGAAAACACGCCCGAGCCCTTGCCGGCGCTACGCAGTCAGCTATCATTTTTGCACCGCTTAGCGCGCAGCCTCAAAGCCGCACGCGAAGTGGTGCGCGGCAAGCCCGAGACCTTCAACCGACCCGACTACAACTTCCGCTTGGCGGGTAACGACGGCGCCGAGCCACAAGGCCATGAAGAGGTGCTCATCAGCGTGCGTCAACGTGGCGCGCCGCTGGACTTGATCGTGGCCGAGGCCATGATCTTGGCCAACAGCACCTGGGGCCAGTGGATGGCCAGCCTGGGCGTGCCGGCCATTTACCGCAGCCAGGCCTCGCTGGCGCCCGGCGTCAAAGTGCGCATGGGCACCAAGGCGCTACCGCACGCGGGCATTGGCGTGCCCAGCTATGCCTGGAGCACCTCGCCCCTGCGCCGCTACACCGACCTGGTCAACCAGTGGCAAATCATCGCGTGCGCGCGCCACGGCCAAACCGCTGCGCTGGCCGCGCCCTTCAAACCCAAAGACTCGGATTTGTTCGCCATCATCTCGGGCTTTGACGCGGCCTACAGCACCTACAACGGCTACCAAGGCGCCATGGAGCGCTTCTGGACGCTGCGCCACGTGCAGCAGCAAGGCCTGAGCGAGCTGGTGGTCACGGTGTTCAAAGACAACATGGCGCGCGCCGACGCCCTGCCTCTGGTGCTGCCGGTGATGGGCGCGCAAGGCCTGCCGCGCGGGGCCAGGTTGCGGGTCAAGCTCGGTGAAATTGACCTCATCACCTTGGATGTGAGCGCCACCTTGCTCGAGCGCCTGGACACCGACACGGGCGCCTCTGGCGATGCGCAAAACGATATCGATAGCGACACCGACAGCGACGACGACACGGCAGCCGGCCCAATTGCCATTGCCATGGACCTCAACGACGCGCCCGCCGAGCCGCTTGAGCAAGCGCCCGGCGCTGGGGCCGCTTAAAGCGTCATGCGCTTGCGCTTGACCCCCATGCAATGGGCGCTGGCCATCTCGATGGTGGTGCACGGGGGCTTGCTCACGGTGAAGTTTGTCGATGGGGACGCCCTGCGCCGGGCCTTTGAAAGCAACCCACTGGACGTGGTGCTGGTCAACGCCAAAACCGACGAGGCCCCCGAGCAAGCGCAGGCCTTGGCACAAGCCAACATGGCTGGCGGCGGCGACGCCCCCAAAGGCCGTGCCAGCAGCCCACTGCCCGCCGCTCAAGAAGACGCTGCCGGCGACGCCGAGCTCAACGAAGCCATGCGCCAGCGCCAGGCGCTGCAGCGCCGTCAATCGTTGCTGCTGGCCCAGGTGCGCCAGCAAATTGCCGCCATTCCCGTGCTGGACCCCAAGGCCACCCGCGTGAGCGAGCAAGAACGTGCCCGCGAAGACAAGCGCCAGCAGCTCATCAAAAGCCTGGCCGAAATTGAGCGGCGCATCAACACCGAAAGCAGCCGGCCGAAAAAGCGCTACATCAGCCCGGCCACCCGCGAGGTGGTGTACGCCAGCTACTATGAGCGCATGCGCCGCAGCATCGAAGACAAGGGCACGGCAAATTTCCCCTCCCTCTCAGGGCAAAAACTCTACGGTGAACTCACCATGGTGGTGACTTTGGATCACAACGGCCGCATCGTGGCCGCCGACATTGTGGACAGCTCGGACAACCCCGCGCTGGACCGCCGCGCCTTGGCCATCGTGCACAGCGCGGCGCCCTTTGGTGCGTTCTCAGGCGCCATGCGCCGCCAGGCCGATCAAATTGTGGTGGTCTCGCGCTTTCGCTTCACGCGTGACGACACGCTGCTCACCCAGCCATGAAACGACGCGCATCCAACACTGGCAGCCCAGCCCCTGGCGTGCGGCGAATGCTCATGACCGTGCTCTTGTGGGTGCTGCTGGCCTTGGTGGGGCTACAGGTGTTTTTTGTGGCGCGCATTGCCCTGATGGCGGTGGTCAACCCCGAGTCCACCGCGTTTGAGCGCTCGGCTGCGTGGCAGATTCAACAGGCCAAGGGGCGCTTGCCTTGGCGCCAAACTTGGGTGGACGACGCGCACATCTCCAGGCACCTCAAGCGCGCAGTGATCGTCTCGGAAGACGACGGTTTTGTGAACCACGACGGTGTTGATTGGGACGCGATGGAAAAAGCCTGGCAAAAAAACGCCCGCGCCCAAGCCTTGAACCAAACCAAACCCACAGCCAAACCACCCAAGGTGGTGGGTGGCTCAACCATCACGCAGCAACTGGCGAAAAACCTGTTTTTGTCGGGCGAGCGCACGCTGTGGCGCAAGTCGCAAGAACTGGTCATCACTTTTTGGCTTGAGCTCTTGCTCAGCAAGCAGCGTATTTTGGAGATTTACCTCAACCACGTGGAGTGGGGTGAAGGTGTGTTTGGCGCCGAGGCGGCGGCCCAGCATTACTTTGGCAAACGCGCCTCGCAGCTCACCCCCTACGAGGCTGCGCGCCTGGCGGTGATGTTGCCGCGGCCCAAGTATTTTGAGAAGTTGCCCAACTCGCCTTACCTGGCCGAGCGCGCTGCCGTGATCGCGCAACGCCTGCACCGCGCGGAGCTGCCCTGATGCGTATTCTTGGTATCGACCCGGGTTTGCGCACCACAGGCTTTGGTGTGATTGATGTGGAGGGCGCCAAGCTGCGTTACGTGGCCAGCGGCACCATCAGCACCATGCACCTGGCGCGTGGCGAGCTGCCCGCGCGCCTCAAGGTGCTGTGCGACGGGGTGCGCGAAGTGATGGCGCGCTACCAACCGCAACACGCCTCGGTGGAGATTGTGTTTGTCAACGTGAACCCCCAGTCCACTTTATTGTTGGGCCAGGCTCGCGGGGCCTGTGTGGGCACCTTGGTCAGTGGCGACTTGATGGTGGCCGAGTACACCGCCTTGCAGATGAAAAAAGCGGTGGTGGGCCAAGGCCGCGCGCAAAAAAACCAAGTGCAAGAAATGGTCAAGCGTCTGTTGAATTTGCCTGGCTTGCCTGGCCCAGACGCGGCCGATGCGCTGGGCATGGCCATCACCCACGCCCATGCGGGTCACGCCATTGCGCGCATGGCACAAAGTACAGAGCTGGTGCGTAAGGCCAGTGGTTTGTACCGGGCCGGGCGCACCCGATAAGTCCTACCAGGCAGGTGCGAGCTTGGCAAAGCCCTTGGGCGCGAGCTTCTCGTTCTCAAAGCTCACCTCTTCCCAGCACTGGGGCTGGTCGATGAGGGCGCGCAAGAGTTTGTTGTTCAAACCGTGGCCTGAACGGAACGCGCTGTAACTGGCCAAGAGGGGTTTGCCCAAAATATAGAGGTCGCCCATGGCGTCCAAGATCTTGTGCTTGACGAACTCATCGTCGTAGCGCAAGCCGCCAGCGTTGAGGACCTTGTAGTCGTCCATCACGATGGCGTTGTCCAAACCGCCGCCCAGGGCCAAGCCATTGGCACGCATCATTTCCACGTCTTTGGTAAAACCAAAAGTGCGGGCGCGGGCGATGTCGCGGGCGTAGGTGTGCTCGCTCATGTCGAACACCACGCGTTGGCCGGTGGCGTCCACCGCGGGGTGGTGAAAATCAATCTCAAAGCTCAGCTTATAGCCGTGGTAGGGCTCCAAGCGCGCCCATTTCTCATGGACGCCAGTGCCCTCACGCACCTCCACCGGCTGGGTGAGGCGCACAAACTTGCGCGGCGCGTTTTGGGTGACGATGCCCGCGCTTTGCAGCAAAAACACAAACGACGCGGCCGAACCGTCAAGAATGGGCACCTCTTCAGCGGTGATGTCCACGTACAAGTTGTCCACCGCCAGCCCAGCGCAGGCCGACATCAGGTGCTCGACCGTGTGCACCTTGGCCCCACCTTGCGACAACGTCGACGCCAAACGGGTGTCGGTCACGGAGGTGGCATTCACAGGGATGTCCACCGGCTGCGGTAAATCCACCCGCCGAAACACAATGCCCGTATCGGGCTGCGCTGGCCGCAAGGTGATCTCCACCCGCTGCCCGCTGTGCAGCCCCACGCCCACGGCGCGTGTGATGGATTGAATGGTTCGTTGTTGAAGCACGACGCAATTGTAAGTTTTCAGCCCAACGTGCGGGGGCTTAAGGTGAATTCCACGAAGGCAGAGATGCAAAGCCAAACCGGCGTGAGGCAAGCACTGCCTACGCAACGCCATACCTCGCCAAAAAATTCAATCGCTATGCAGCAAAGATTGATGGGGATTCAAGCGTCGCGAGCCAGCCGCGATGAGGCTGAGGCGCACAGCCGTACTTCTGTACGGCGAGCACCGCAAGCCTCAGCCCGGTTGGCGCAGCAGCTTGAAACCCATCAATCAGCTTGTTTGCGCAAGAAAGCCGGAATCTCAAAATCATCCATCCCACCCGACGACAGCGCATCGACCTTGGCTGCGGCTTGGGTGCGGTCGGTGGGACGACGCCACACGCTGGGGATGTGGCTGGAGCCGTAGTCGTGCTGGCCGCTGGGCGACAAGCTGGTGGGCGAGGCACCCAAGACCGAGTTGCTGGGCACTTGGAAACCCACGTTGTCGGTGCCGGTACGCTGTGTGGTGGTGTACACCTGCAGGGGAGGTGCAGTGCGGCGCGCGCCCTGAGCGTGCAGGCCCGTGGCCACCACGGTAACGCGGATCTGATCACCCAGAGAATCGTCGTGCGCGGTGCCATAAATCACGTGGGCATCGGGCGAGGCGTAAGCACGGATGGTGTTCATGGCCAGCTTGGATTCGCTCAGCTTCAAGGAACCTTTGGCTGCGCTGATGAGCACCAGCACGCCTTTGGCGCCGGAGAGGTCGATGCCGTCCAGCAGTGGGCAGGCCACGGCTTGCTCGGCTGCGATGCGCGCGCGGTCTGGGCCGCTGGCGGCAGCGGTGCCCATCATGGCTTTGCCGGGTTCGCCCATGACGGTGCGCACGTCTTCAAAGTCCACGTTCACATGGCCTGGCACGTTGATGATTTCGGCAATACCACCCACGGCGTTTTTCAGCACGTCGTTGGCTTGGGCAAACGCTTCGTCTTGGGTGATGTCGTCGCCCAGTACCTCGAGCAGCTTCTCGTTCAAGATGACGATGAGCGAGTCCACATTCGCCTCGAGCTCGCTCAAGCCAGCATCGGCGTTGTTCATGCGGCGTCCGCCTTCCCAGTCGAAGGGCTTGGTGACCACGCCCACGGTCAGGATGCCCATCTCTTTGGCCACGCGGGCAATCACGGGTGCTGCACCGGTGCCGGTGCCACCACCCATGCCTGCGGTGATGAAGAGCATGTGCGCGCCATCAATGGCTTGGCGGATGTCGTCCACGGCCAGCTCGGCGGCGTCGCGGCCTTTGTCGGGCTTGCTGCCTGCGCCCAGGCCGGTGTTGCCCAGCTGAATGACTTTGTGCGAGGTGCTGCGGGCCAGGGCCTGCGCGTCGGTGTTGGCGGTGATGAACTCCACGCCCTGCACGGCGCTGGCGATCATGTGCTCCACAGCGTTGCCGCCGCCGCCACCAACGCCGATCACTTTGATCTGGGTGCCTTGGTTGAAACCTTCGTCTTCAATCATTTCGATGCTCATTTTTTTCTCCTGCAGTTGCCGTTAATTTGAATGGATGATGTTTTTACTTGGGGTCGTTATAAGGGCGGGTCACAGCACCGCCATCGGCTGTGCGGGCTGCCGCGCGCTAACCAAAGTGGGTGTTTCATGTCAGAAGTTCCCCACAAACCAGTCTTTGACGCGGCCCATGGCGGTCTTCATCGAGCCGCTTTTTTGCGCCACTTTGAAGCCGCGCAGGCGCGCCAAGCGGGCCTCTTCCAACAGGCCCATGACCGTGGCCGCACGGGGCTGGGCCACCATGTCGGCCAAGGCGCTTGCGTATTTGGGAATGCCACGGCGCACGGGCTTCAAGAAGATGTCTTCGCCCAACTCCACCATGCCCGGCATGACCGAGCTGCCGCCAGTGATCACAATGCCGCTGGAGAGCATTTCTTCAAAGCCCGAATCGCGCAGCACCTGGTGCACCAGCGAGTAAATTTCTTCAATGCGCGGCTCGATCACACCGGCCAAGGCCTGGCGGCTGAGCATGCGCGGGCCGCGGTCGCCCAAGCCTGGCACCTCGACTTGCACCTCAGGGTCGGCCAGCATTTGCTTGGCAAAACCGTTTTCCACCTTGATGTCTTCAGCGTCTTTGGTGGGGGTGCGCAGCGCCATGGCAATGTCGCTGGTGATGAGGTCGCCCGCAATTGGGATGACGGCCGTGTGACGAATCGCCCCACCGGTGAAGATGGCCACATCGGTGGTGCCCGCACCGATGTCCACCAGGGCCACGCCCAGGTCTTTTTCATCGTCGGTCAGCACCGACAGGCTCGAGGCCAGTGGGTTGAGCATGAGCTGCTCAACTTCCAGGCCGCAGCGGCGCACGCATTTGATGATGTTCTCAGCCGCACTTTGCGCGCCGGTAACGATGTGCACCTTGGCCTCCAAGCGGATGCCGCTCATACCGATGGGCTCACGCACATCTTGGCCGTCGATGATGAACTCTTGCGGCTCCACCAACAACAAACGTTGGTCGGTCGAAATATTGATGGCCTTGGCTGTTTCCACCACGCGGGCCACATCAGCAGCGGTCACCTCGCGGTCTTTGACGGCCACCATGCCGCTGGAGTTGATGCCGCGGATGTGGCTGCCCGTGATGCCGGTGTAGACCCGGCTGATCTTGCAATCGGCCATCAGTTCAGCTTCTTTCAAAGCCTGCTGAATGCTTTGCACGGTGGCGTCGATGTTGACCACCACACCGCGCTTGAGGCCGTTGCTCGGGGCCACACCCAGGCCAGCGAGTTTGAGCTCGCCCCCAGGCATCACCTCGGCCACCACGGCCATCACTTTGGCTGTACCGATGTCCAGCCCCACCACCAAGTCTTTGTACTCTTTTGCCATACAACGTCCTTTATTTCTTTTTCGCGTCAATGCTGGTGGTGACCCCGCGCAGGCGGATGGCGTAACCATCGGCGTAACGCAGGTCAGCCGACTCCAGCGCATTGATGCGACGCCCGTAACGGGAGGTCACTTGGGTCACGGTTTTGAGAAAGCGCCGCGCGCGCGCGCTCACCTCGTCTTGTGCGCCACGGCCCAGCTCGAGCACGGCGCCGGTATCGAGGGTGACGCGCCAGCTGCCCCGGCTGCTCATTTCCAGGTCGGTCAAGGGCAGGTCCACCGCTTCAAACACCGGCAACAAAGCCTGGTACATGGCCAGCACCGCAGGGGCCTGACCGCTTGGGCCGTTCAGACGCGGCAGGGCTTGTTCAAGGTCATCGACGTTGGCGTCAAACACCTCACCAAAGCCATTGACCAAGGTCGAAGCCCCCTCCTCACCCCAGTAAGCCAGGGGCTTGTGCTCTTCCAAAATCACTTGCAAGCGGTTGGGGAACTCGCGCCGCACCACGGCCTTGCGCACCCAGGGCGAGGTTTCAAACACCTCGCGGGTTTGCACCAAGTCCACCGTGAGGAAGGTGCCACTCAGGCGCGAGGCCACATTGGCACGCAGGGTGACCGCGTTGTTGTGGGTGACATCGCCTGTGACGGTGATGCCGCGTATGGCAAACACATCGTGGCGCACCGCCCACGTGATGAGCGCGCCCGCACCCAGCAGCACAAAGCACAGCGCCAACAACTGGGCGCTGAGGTTCATGAGGCGGATGTCGACGGGCTGGGTCATGGTCAGCGCTTGCTTTGGTCCAGGCTGGCGGCTTGCAAGAGGCGCACGCAGAGTTCGTCATACGCCACGCCCGCTGCGCGTGCCGACATCGGCACCAGGGAGTGACCGGTCATGCCAGGGGCGGTGTTGATTTCCAGCAAATAAGGCTGGCGGGTACGCGCGTCGATCATCACATCGGCACGCGCCCAACCGCGGCAACCCAAGGTGTTGTAGGCCTTGAGCACCAGGGCCTGGATGGCACGCTCTTCGCCTTCAGGCAAACCGCAGGGCACCAGGTACTGGGTGTCGTCGTTGAAGTATTTGTTTTGGTAGTCGTAGTTGCCACCAGGCGCCACGATGCGTATCACCGGCAGGGCTTGGGCGTTGTCGCCGCTGCCCAGCACCGGCACAGTGACTTCATCACCCGCAATGAACTGCTCGCACAGCACTTGCGCATCATGCTGCGCGGCCGCCAAGTAAGCAGCTTCGCATTGCGCGATGTCCATCACCTTGGTCAGGCCGATGGTGGAGCCTTCGCGCGCGGGCTTGACGATCATCGGTGCGCCCAGGGCCTTGAACGCGGCTTGCGTGGCCTGCACGCTGTCCACCTGTTGCCAGGCGGGGGTGGATAAACCTTCAGCGCGCCAAATGCGCTTGGTCATGGTTTTGTCGATGGCGATGCTCGAGGCCATCACACCGGAGCCGGTGTAGGGAATGCCCAGCAATTCGAGGGCGCCTTGCACCGTGCCGTCCTCGCCAAAGCGGCCATGCAAGGCGATGAAACAACGATCAAACCCATCACGCTTGAGCTCGCCCAAGTCGCGCTCGGCGGGGTCAAACGCATGGGCGTTCACACCGCGTTCTTGCAAGGCTTTGAGCACACCACCGCCCGACATGATAGAGATGTCGCGCTCAGCGGACGAGCCCCCCATGAGCACCGCCACTTTGCCTAAATTGATCGAGCCCGTGCTCATGCTTTTTCCTCTACGTTGTTCTCTGCTTTGTTTTTTGTAGCGCCAGGTACAGCACCCATGCTGCCTGCGCCCATGCACATCACCACATCGCCTGCGCGTGCGTTGTCCACAATGGCTTGCGGCATGGCCGCAATGTCGTCCACAAACACCGGTTCGACCTTGCCCGCCACCCGCAGTGCGCGCATGAGGGCGCGACCATCGGCCGCCACAATCGGTGCTTCGCCCGCCGCATAGACTTCGCTCAACAAAACCGCATCGGCCTGGCCCATGACCCGCACGAAGTCTTCAAAACAGTCGCGGGTGCGGGTGTAGCGGTGCGGCTGGAAGGCCAGCACCAAACGCTGTCCGGGAAATGCCCCGCGCGCAGCCGCCAAGGTGGCCGCCATTTCCACCGGGTGGTGGCCGTAGTCGTCGATCAAGGTGAAGGTGCCGCTGCCGTTTTTCACGGGCAGCTCGCCATAGCGCTGGAAGCGCCGGCCCACGCCTTTGAACTCGGCCAAGGCTTTGAGCAAGGCGGCGTCATCAACTTCCAGCTCAGCAGCCACCGCGATGGCCGAGAGCGCGTTGAGCACGTTGTGCATGCCGGGCAGGTTGAGCACCACCTCCAGGTCGGGCATGACCACGCCGTTGCGGCGCTGCACGGTGAAGTGCATTTGTGCGCCCACCGCGCGCACATTCACCGCACGCACCTGCGCTTCGTCGTTCAAGCCGTAGCTGGTGATGGGGCACGACAAATCTTGGGCCACTTCACGCACCGCGGCGTCGTCGGTGCACAAAATCGCGGTGCCGTAAAAAGGCATGCGGTGCAAGAAATCCACAAACGCTTTTTTGAGTTTGTTGAAATCGTGCCCGTAGGTTTCCATGTGGTCGGCGTCGATGTTGGTCACCACCGCCATCACCGGCAAGAGGTTGAGGAAAGACGCGTCCGACTCGTCGGCCTCCACCACGATGTAGTCGCCACTACCCAAGCGCGCATTAGCGCCTTCGCTGTTGAGACGGCCACCAATCACAAAGGTTGGGTCCAGCCCAGCCTCGCCCAACACGCTGGCCACCAAGCTGGTGGTGGTGGTTTTGCCGTGGGTGCCGGCAATTGCGATGCCGCGCTTGAGGCGCATGAGCTCGGCGAGCATGAGCGCGCGAGGCACGATGGGGATGTGCTTGGCACGCGCAGCCAGCACCTCGGGGTTATCGCTCTTCACCGCTGTGGAGGTGACCACTGCATCGGCACCAGCGATGTTGTCGGGCGTGTGGCCAATGTGCGTGCGTATGCCCAAGGAGGCCAAACGCTGCAAGGTGGCGCTGTCAGCCAGGTCAGAACCGGAGATGACATAACCCAGGTTGTGCAGCACCTCGGCTATGCCCGACATGCCCGAACCACCCAGGCCCACAAAATGGATGTGACGGATGGCGTGCTTCATGCGGCCAACTCCTCGCAGCTGGCCACCACCTCACGCGTGGCGTGGGTTTTGGCCAGGCTTTGTGCCTTTTGCGCCCATTGCAACAAGGTGGTGCGCTCTGTTTTTTGTAGCATCTCTGCCAATTTTTCTGCCGTTAAATCGGCTTGTTGAATCAACACACCCGCACCTTGCGACACCAAAAATTGCGCATTGCTGGTTTGGTGGTCGTCCACCGCAAAAGGGAAAGGCACAAACAGCGCAGGCGCGCCCACGGCAGCCAACTCGGTCACGGTGCTGGCGCCAGCGCGGGCGATCACCAAGTCGGCATCGGCAAAAGCCTGGGCGGTGTTGGTGATGAAAGGCGTGAGTTCGGCTTGCACACCGGCAGCTTCGTAATTGGCGCGCAGGGCGTCGATTTGTTTGGCGCCACTTTGGTGGGTGACGATGGGGCGCTGGTCTTCGCTCAACAAGGCCAAGGCTTGGGGCACCACGTCGTTCAAGGCTTTGGCACCCAAACTACCGCCCACCACCAACAAACGCAGGGGGCCACTGCGGCCAGCAAAGCGCGTGGCCGGGTCGGCTTGCTGCAAAAACTCGGTGCGCAAGGGGTTGCCCACCCACTGCGCTTTGGGCAGCACTTTGGGAAACGCGGTGAACACCCGGTCTGCCACCTGCGCCAATATTTTGTTGACCATGCCGGCGACTGAATTTTGCTCATGCAGGATCAGCGGCTTGCCCAGCAACACGGCCATCATGCCGGCCGGGAAGGTGATGTAGCCACCCAAGCCCACCACCACATCGGGCTTGACGCGGCGAATCACCGCGATGCTTTGCGCGAAGGCTTTGAGCAAACGCAGGGGCAAGAAGGCCAAGGTGCTCACGCCCTTGCCGCGCACGCCAGAAAAATCAATGGTCTCGAACGGGAAACCTTGCGGCGGCACCAATTGGCTTTCCATGCTGGGTTGCGCCTCGCTGCCGCGCCCACCCAACCAATGCACGCGCCAGCCTTTGTCGCGCAAAGCCGCAGCCACAGCCAAACCCGGGAAGATGTGCCCGCCGGTGCCGCCCGCCATGATCAATGCGCACTTCTCGCTCATACACAGCCTCCGTGCATCAGCCACGTTGCTGGCGCACCGTGACGCGCTGGGCGCGTTTGCCCATTTTGCAGAAACAGGCAACTCATACACGGCCTCCGTGCATCAGCCACGTTGCTGGCGCAACGTGGCGCGCTACGCGCGTTTGCCCATTTTGCAGAAACAGGCAACTCATACACGGCCTCCGTGCATGAGTTGCCTGTTTTCATAATCAACCCTCAACACCACGGCGATGGCCACCAGGTTCATCAAGATGGCGGAGCCGCCGTAGCTCATGAGCGGCAAGGTCAGGCCCTTGGTGGGCAAGGCGCCCAGGTTCACGCCCATGTTGATGAAGGCTTGGAAACCCACCCAAATGCCCACGCCTTGCGCGACCAGGCCGGCAAAGATGCGGTCCATGGCAATGGCTTGGCGGCCGATGTGCATGATGCGGCGGGTCAGCCACAAGAACAGACCAATCACGGTGAGCACACCCACCAGGCCAAACTCTTCGCCGATGACGGCGAGTAAAAAGTCGGTGTGCGCTTCGGGCAGCCAGTGCAGTTTTTCAATGCTGCCACCCAAGCCCACGCCAAAAATTTCACCGCGGCCAATGGCGATGAGTGAGTGCGACAACTGGTAGCCCTTGCCCAACGCGTGCTTCTCGTCCCAGGGGTCGAGGTAAGCAAAAATGCGCTCACGCCGCCATTCGCTGGTCATGATGATCAAGCCAAAGGCCACCACCAAAATGGCGGCAATCAGGAAGAACATGCGGGCGTTGACCCCGCCCAAAAACAAAATGCCCATGGCGATCACGGCAATCACCATGAAGGCCCCCATGTCGGGCTCGGCCAACAGCAAGGAGCCCACCAAAGCAACGGCCACGCCCATGGGCAACACGGCGCGGAAGAAGCGTTCTTTCACGTCCATTTTGCGCACCATGTAGTCGGAGGCATAAATGAGCACCGCGAACTTGGCCAGCTCCGAGGGCTGGAAGTTCATGACCCCCAGCGAGATCCAGCGGCGCGCGCCGTTGACGCCTTTACCGATCATGGGGATGAGCACCACGATGAGCAGCAAGATGGAGGCCACAAACAACCAAGGCGCCATTTTTTCCCAGGTTTGGATGGGCACCTGAAACGCCAGCAAAGCGCCCACAAAGGCCACCACCAAAGAGATCATGTGGCGGCTTAAAAAGTGCGTGTGCGCGTAGCGAGCGAACTTGGGGTTGTCGGGCATGGCAATCGAAGCCGAATAGACCATCACCAGGCCCCAGGCCATCAAAGCCACCACCACCCACACCAGGGCTTGGTCAAAGCCCAGCACACGGTTGGGGCGGCTGGTGGTGCTGCCGTAGTCGTTGCCCAGGCGCACGGGCAGCACGTCTTGGGCAGCCTCGGTGGCGCGGCCCAACCAGCCTTTGATGTTGGGAAAGCTCAAGGCGCTCATGCCTGCTCTCCTAAGCTCAGGTCAAGCCCGGCGTCTTGCGCCATCTCTTGCACGGCCTGCACAAACACCTGGGCGCGGTGGGCGTAGTTGTCGAACATGTCCAAGCTGGCACAAGCGGGCGAGAGCAGCACCACCTCACCCGGCTGGGCGGCGCGAGACGCCAGTTGCACGGCTTGGGGCAGGTCTTGCGCGTCGGTCATGGTCACGCCGGTGGGGCTCAAGGCCTGGCGAATGGCAGGTGCGTCGCGACCGATCAGCACCACCGCACGCACACAGGCTTGCACGGGGGCCACCAAGGGGCCGAAGTCTTGGCCCTTGCCGTCGCCACCCAAAATCACGATGAGCTTGCGGTCTTCGCCCAGGCTGTGCAGGGCAGCCACGGTGGCGCCCACATTGGTGCCTTTGCTGTCGTCGATGTACTCCACGTCGTGCACGATGGCCACACTTTGCACACGGTGCGGCTCGCCACGGTACTCGCGCAGGCCATAGAGCATGGGGGCGAGTTGACAGCCCGCCGCCTGGGCCAAGGCCAGGGCCGCGAGCGCGTTGGTGGCGTTGTGCCGACCGCGGATGCGCAAGGCGTCGGCGGGCATCAAACGTTGGATGAAAATTTCTTCGGCTTCGTCGCGACGGCGCTTTTGGGTTTCGTCGGCCTCCAGGGCGCGCACCAGCCAGCGCATGCCACCCACGGTTTCGATGCCAAAGTCGCCCGGGCGCTGGGGCATGTCGCCACCAAACTGCACGCTGGGTCGCTGTACAAATTTGCCACCCTTCATGCGCACAGGCGCGGGCAGCATGGCCATCACGGCCATGTCTTCGCGGTTGAGCACCATGAGCGCGCGCTCGCCAAAAATGCGGGCCTTGGCGGCTGCGTAAGCGCGCATGCTGCCGTGCCAATCGAGGTGGTCTTGGGTGAGGTTGAGCACCGCTGCGGCCGTGGGCTCAAAACCACGCACCTCGTCGAGCTGAAAGCTCGAAAGCTCAAGCACCCACACCTGGGGCAAGGTGTTGTCGTCCAAGTGCTGGGCCAGGGTGTCGAGCAGCGTGGGGCCAATGTTGCCCGCCACCGCCACGGTTTTGCCCGCACGCGCCACCAGCTGACCAGTCAGCGAGGTGACCGTGGTTTTGCCATTGGTGCCAGTGATGGCCAAGACCTTGGGCAGGTAGCGCCGGTCATCCACAGGCTCTGGCGGCACAAGGGCTAGAGGCGTGTCGTCATCGCCAAGGGTTTGATCTGTTGCGGCTTCCTCGGCCTGGACTTCTTCAGACGCAGACTGTGGGCTTTCACCTTGCGCGTCATGGTCTGCAGCCGCAGTGTCATGGGCAGGCTCGGCCAACGCGTCAAGGGGTGGGTTGGCCAGGTCGTGCAGGGCTGCGGCAAACAAGTCGAGCTCACCACCTGTCCACAAGCCGATGTCGCGGGCGGTGGTCCAGACCGAGCCGACGACCTCAGGGCTCAGGCCCGGGCTCTTGAACACAGCGCGCACCTCGTCTTCGAGCAAGGCGGGGCTGAAGGCGCCGCCCACAAAACGCACCTGCGGCAAGGCCTGCAGCATTTGAGCCAACTGCGGCGGGTGCTCGCGGGTGTCGGCCACGGTCACACGCGCGCCACAACGCACGCACCAACGGGCCATGGCCAGGCCTGAGGCACCCAGCCCCAGCACCAGCACATGTTGTCCGTTGAGGTGTTGCATGGTTTAACGCAGCTTCAGGGTGGACAAGCCCACCAAGCACAAGAGCATGGTGATGATCCAGAAACGAACCACCACCTGGGTTTCTTTCCAACCGCTTTTCTCAAAGTGGTGGTGCAGCGGCGCCATCTTGAGGATGCGACGGCCTTCGCCGTACTTGCGCTTGGTGTACTTGAAGTAGGTCACTTGCAACATCACCGAGAGGGCTTCGACCACAAAGATGCCGCCCATGATGGCCAGCACAATTTCTTGGCGCACGATGACCGCGATGGTGCCCAGCGCAGCGCCCAGGGCCAAAGCGCCCACATCGCCCATGAACACTTGCGCGGGGTGGGTGTTGAACCACAAAAACGCCAGGCCTGCACCGGCCATGGCCGAGCAGAAAATCAGCAGCTCGCCAGAGCCCGGAATGTAGGGAAAGAACAGGTACTTGGAATACACCGCGCTGCCCGTGACGTAAGCAAACACACCGAGCGCCGAACCCACCATCACCACCGGCATGATGGCCAGGCCATCCAAGCCGTCGGTGAGGTTCACGGCATTGCTCGAGCCCACGATCACCAGGTAAGTCATGATGACAAAGCCAAACACACCCAGCGGGTAGCTCACCTCTTTGATGAAGGGCAGCAACAAACCGGCTTTGGGAGGCAGGTTCACATCAAAGCCCGACTTGACCCAGGTGTAGAACAACTCCAGCACACGCAGGTTGTTGCTCTCAGAAATGCTGAACACCAAGTACAGCGCGGCAAGCAAACCAATGGCCGATTGCCACAGGTATTTCTCACGCGAGGGCATGCCCTCGGGGTCTTTGTTGACCACCTTGCGCCAATCATCCGCCCAGCCGATGGCACCAAAGCCCAGGGTGACGATGAGCACGATCCACACAAAGCGGTTGCTCCAGTCAAACCACAGCAGGGTCGAGATGGCAATCGACAACAAGATCAGCACGCCACCCATGGTGGGTGTGCCGCTTTTGCTCAGATGGCTTTGCATGCCGTAGCCGCGCACGGGCTGGCCAATCTTGAGCTCGGTCAAACGGCGGATCACAAACGGGCCAGCCACCAAGCCCAAGAGCAAGGCGGTCATGGCTGCCATCACCGCACGGAAGGTGAGGTACTGAAACACCCGGAAAAATCCGAACTCGGGCGACAAACCTTGTAACCACTGGGCCAGGCTAAGCAGCATGGACCTTCTCCTCGTGGGACATGATGGCTTGCACCACCTGTTCCATCTTCATGAACCGGGAACCCTTGACCAGCACGCTGGCGTGCGTGGGCAAGGCCTTCAACACAGCCGCCTGCAAGGCCGCCATGTCGCTGAAATGGGTGGCTTGGGCATGGGTTGCCAAAGTGCCTAGGGTGTAGAGGTGTAGGCCGCGCTCGCGCGCGTAATTGCCAACCTCAGCGTGAAACGCTGGCCCCTGGTCGCCAACTTCGCCCATGTCGCCCAGCACCAGCAGCTGCGGGCCGGGCAGGCTGGCCAGCACATCAATGGCTGCGCGCACCGAATCTGGGTTGGCGTTGTAGCTGTCGTCCACCACGGTGATCTCGCGGCCGCCCACCTGCGTGCTCAACGCACGCGAGCGACCTTTGACGGGCTCAAACGCGGCCAGCCCCTGGGCAATGGCGCTGAGCGGCACACCCGCAGCCAGCGCGCAAGCGATGGCGGCCAAAGCGTTGTTGACGTTGTGCAAGCCTGCAATGTGCAAGGTGGTGCTGAGTTCGCCCGCAGGCGTTTGCGCCCGCACTTGCCAGGCCTTGCCTTGCCAAACAGCATGTGTGCCCAGCACATCGGCTGTGTGCTGGGTTTCGGCCTTGGCGCCTTGCAGGGCAAAGGTGAGGTGGGCGCGCTTGCCCGCCAGACCCAGCCACAGGGGCGTGTAGGCATCGTCTGCAGGAAACACCGCCACGCCGTTGGCCGGCAAGGCGCTGATGACTGCACCGTTTTCTTGCGCCACCGCTTCGATGGTGGCCATGAACTCCAGGTGCTCGCGCTGCGCGTTGTTCACCAAAGCCACGGTGGGCTGGGCAATGGCCGCCAGCTGTGCGATTTCGCCGGGGTGGTTCATGCCCAACTCAACCACGGCCAAGGTGTGCGCAGCGCGCAGGCCGCACACCGTCAGAGGCACGCCGATGTCGTTGTTCAAATTGCCTTGGGTGGCCAGCGTGCTTTGGGGCGCGTAGGCGCGCAAGATGCTGGCCAGCATCTGGGTGACCGTGGTTTTGCCGTTGCTGCCGGTCACGGCAATCAGCGGCAACTTGAAACGTGCGCGCCAGGCGCGGGCCAGCTGACCCAAGGCGACCTTGCTGTCGGGTACCACCACACCGCTCAAGCCTGCGGCTTGCAGCAGGGGTGCGGCTTCGCCCTGGCACAGAGCAGCCACAGCACCGCTGGCTTGCGCCTGCGCGAGAAAATCATTGGCATCAAAGCGCTCGCCCTTGAGGGCGACAAACAAGTCGCCCGCTTGCAGGCTGCGTGTGTCGGAATGCACGCGCGAGACCCACACGGCGCCATCGCCCACCAAGGAGCCGCCCGTCATGGCGGTAATCTCGTGAAGTTGCAACATGCTCATGCGTGCACCCCCCGGGCCTGCAAAGCACGCAGCGCATGCGCGCGGTCAGAAAACTCGCTGCGCTGGCCGGCCACCTCTTGGGTGGTTTCGTGGCCCTTGCCGGCAATCAGCACCACGTCGGCGTTGGCGGCTTCTTGCAAGGTCTGCGCAATGGCTTGCGCGCGGTCGGTTTGCACATGCACAGCACGGCCGGCTAAGCCCACCAAAATTTGGCTCACGATGGTCTGCACGTTTTCGCTGCGGGGGTTGTCGCTGGTGATGACCACCTGGTCTGCGCGCTGACCAGCCACAGCACCCATGAGGGGGCGCTTGGCCGGGTCGCGGTCGCCACCGCAGCCAAACACGCACCACAGCTGACCGCCACGGGCTTGGGCCACCTCACGCAGGGTGTGCAAGGCTTTGTCCAGCGCATCGGGCGTGTGGGCATAGTCCACCACGGCCAGCGGGGCGTGCTCGCCACCCAGGCAATCCATGCGGCCAGGCACAGGCGACAAACCCGCGCAAGCTTGCACGGCTTGGGCCAGTGGCACACCGATGCTGCGTAAGCCTGCCATCACGCACAGCAAATTGGAGACGTTGTAATCACCCAGCAAACGGGTTTGCAGCAGGTGTGTCTCATCGCCTTCGCAAACCTCAAAGCGCAAGCCCTGCTGGTAGGCAACATGGCGAGCCTGCAAGCGTGCGGCGCGTTGGCACGACACGGTCCACACGTCCAAGCGCTGGCCGAGTTGCGCTGCCAGCGCTGCGCCTTTGGGGTCGTCGATGTTGAGCACCGCGGCTTGCAAACCGGGCCAGACGAACAACTCGGCTTTGGCAGCCCAGTAAGCGTCCATGCTGCCGTGGTAATCGAGGTGGTCTTGCGTGAAGTTGGTGAACAGCGCGGTGTGGATGTGCGTACCGTCCAAGCGACGCTCCACAATGCCAATGCTCGAGGCCTCCAAAGCGCACACCGGCACTTGGGCATCGGCCAGCGTACGCAGGGTTTGCTGCAAGACCACTGGGTCGGGGGTGGTCAGCCCGGTGGCCACCAGTTGCTGCAAGCGCCCCACACCCAAGGTGCCCACCACGCCACAGGCGATGGGTTCGGGCAAGGCGGCCAAGGCTTGGGCCAGCCACCAGCTCACCGAGGTTTTGCCATTGGTGCCCGTGACGGCCAAGACCTTCACCTGCGCCGAGGGTTGCTCGTAATACGCTGCGGCAATCAAGCCCGTTTTAGCCTTCAAGCCCGCAAAGGTGCTCACTAATTTGCTATCAAAAGCGTAGCGTTCAGCGCCTTCATGCTCCACCAAACAGGCCGCCGCGCCTTGCTGCAAAGCAGCGCCCACATAGGCGCGGCCATCGCTGGCGGCCCCTGGCCAGGCAATGAAGCCGTCGGCTGCGCGCACCTGGCGGCTGTCGGTGCGCAGGCTGGCGCGCACCCGGGTGCGCAACCACTGGACGGCTTGGTCCACGCTGTGGATCTGCGCCATCAGAAGCTCTCCTCCACGGCCTTGGCCACAATCTGCGGCTTGAACTCCAGGTCGGGCTGCACGCCCATGGTGCGCAAGGTTTGCTGCACCACATCGCTGAACACGGGCGCTGCCACTGCGCCGCCGTAGTACACGCCGTTGCTGGGCTCGTCAATCATCACCGCCACCACAATGCGCGGGCTGCTGATGGGCGCCATGCCGGTGAACCAAGCGCGGTATTTGTTGCTGGCGTAGCTCTTGCCCACTTGCTTGTGGGCTGTGCCCGACTTGCCTCCCACCGAGTAACCGATGGTCTGGGCCTTGGGGGCGGTGCCGCCTGGGCCAGCTGCCATTTGCAGCATCTTGCGCACCGCGCCTGCGGTCTCGGGCGTGAACACCTGCACGCCAGCGGCGGGCGTGTCGGTTTTCAAAATCGAGGCGGGGATCACTTGGCCGTCGTGCGCAAACACGGTGTAGGAGCGGGCCATTTGGAACAAAGAAGCCGACAATCCGTAGCCGTACGACATGGTGGCTTGCTCCACCGGGCGCCAGGTTTTGTAGGGGCGCAACCGGCCCGACACCGCGCCAGGAAAGCTGATTTGCGGCTTTTGCCCAAAGCCGGCGGCCGAGAAGGTCTCCCACATTTCGCGTGGCTGCATTTGCATGGCCATCTTGACCGTGCCCACGTTGCTGGACTTTTGAATCACCTCCTCGACGGTGAGCACGCCGTAAGCGTGCACATCGGAGATGGTCGAGCCGGTGATTTGAATGCGTCCAGGCGCGGTTTGAATCGGGGTGCTGGGCTTGACCCGGCCGCTGTCCAGCGCCATGCCGATGGTGAAGGGCTTCATGGTCGAGCCCGGCTCGAACACATCGGTCAAGGCGATGTTGCGCAGCTGGCCGCCCGAGAGGTTCTGGCGCTTATCAGGCACATAGCTGGGGTAATTGGCCAGAGCCAGCACCTCGCCAGTGACCGCATCGAGCACCACCACGCTGCCGGCCTTGGCTTTGTTGGCCAGCACCGCGTCGCGCAGCTTTTGGTAGGCAAAGAACTGCACTTTGCTATCGATGCTGAGCTGGATGTCTTTGCCGTCCACGGGTGGCACCACCTCACCCACGCCTTCGACCACGCGGCCCAGGCGGTCTTTGATCACGCGGCGCGAGCCGGCGCGGCCCGCCAAAGATTTGTCAAAGAACAGCTCAATGCCTTCTTGGCCGTTGTTCTCCACGTTGGCAAAGCCCACCACGTGTGCAGCGGCCTCGCCCTCAGGGTACTTGCGTTTGTATTCTTTGCGCTGGTAGATGCCCTTGATGTTGAGGTCGGTGATTTCTTTGGCCACCGCCTCGTCGACTTGACGCTTGATCCACACAAAGGTTTTGTCGTCGTCATCGAGCTTTTTGTTGAGCTCGGCCAGCGGCATGTCCAGCAGCTTGGCCACTTTGACCAGCTTGGCCAGGGTCTCTTTGTCGCTGCTGTCCACGTCTTCGGGGATGGCCCAGATGCTGGGCGCCACCACGTTGGAGGCCAAGATCATGCCGTTGCGGTCCAGGATGCGCCCGCGGTTGGCCGCAATCTCCAGCGTGCGGGCAAAGCGCACCTCGCCCTGGCGCTGGAAAAACGCATTGCCCACCACCTGCACATAAGCGGCGCGCCCAGCCAAGGCGGCAAAGCCCAGGGCAATGGCTGCCACGATGAATTTGCTGCGCCACACCGGGGTGGGCGAGGCCAACAACGGGCTGGAGGTGTACTGGATGCCGCGACTCACTTGGCAGCCCCCTGCGCAGGCGCGTTGCCTGCGTTTGCCTCAGGCGCAGACACGTACTGGGTGATGGCTGGTGTTGCCACGCGCATTTGCAACTGCTCGCGCGCAATTTTGTCCACCCGCAGTGGCGTGGCTTGCGCGCGCTTTTCTAGGTTGAGTTGCTCGCGCTCGGTCTCGAGCTTGCGGGCCTCGGCCAAAGCGCGGTCCATGGCAGTGAACAAGCGGCGCGATTCGTACTGCACATTGACCAAATACAGCGCACTGGCCAGCACCGCCAACAACAACACGATGTTGACGCGCGTCATGCCGACACCCCCACAGCCGTGCGAACCGCCACGCGCATGATGGCGCTGCGGGCACGCGGGTTGGCGGCCACCTCTTCTTGCGAGGGCTTGATGCGCTCGCGGGCCACCAGTTGCATGGCCTGGGGCGGGGCAAAGGGCGCGCGCCGGTCGTACACCTCTTTGGCGTGCTTGGCGATGAACTGCTTGACGATGCGGTCTTCGAGCGAATGAAAGCTGATGACGGCCAAACGCCCACCTGCCTTGAGCACCGTGAGGCTGGCCTCTAGCGCTTGTTGCAGCTCTTCAAGCTCGGCGTTGATGAAAATCCGAAAAGCCTGAAATGTGCGCGTTGCAGGGTTCTGGCCCGGCTCGCGGGTTTTGACCGTGTCAGCCACGAGCTGGGCCAGTTCAGTGGTGGTTGAAAGAGTGCCCCCTGCTTGTCGGCGAGCGACAATCGCCTTTGCAATCTGGCCAGCAAACCGTTCTTCTCCATAGTCACGTATCACCTCCGCGATGTGTTGTGTGTCGGCCGTGGCCAGCCAATCGGCCACACTTTGGCCGCGCGTGGTGTCCATGCGCATGTCCAAGGGGCCTTCGAAGCGAAAACTAAACCCCCGCTCGGGCGTGTCGATCTGCGGCGAACTCACGCCCAGGTCCATGAGCAAACCGTCCACGCTGTGCGCGGGCAACTCGCCCAGGTGCGCAAAACCCTCGTGGCGAATAGCAAAGCGCGGGTCGGCGATGGTGTGCGCCTCAGCGATGGCTTGGGGGTCTTTGTCAAAGGCAATCAAGCGGCCCTGGGGCCCGAGTTGCGAGAGGATGCGGCGCGAGTGGCCGCCACGCCCGAAGGTGGCATCCACATAGGTGCCGCTCAAGGCTTGCTGCGCTGGTTCACCAGGCTCCGTTTGAAATAAAGCGTCGACGGCTTCGCTCAAAAGGACAGTGGTGTGGGTTCCTGCATGGTGTTGCACCGCGAGCCTCAGAACGAAAAGTCCTTGAAGACATCGGGCATCTCGCCCTGCATGGCCTGGGCCTCTTGGGCCTCGTAGGTGGCTTTGTCCCAGAGCTCAAAGTGGCTGCCCATGCCCAAGAGCATGGTGTCGCGGTCGATGCCTGCGGTTTGGCGCAGTTCGGGCGAAATCAGCACGCGGCCGGTGCCGTCCATCTCCACATCCATGGCGTTGCCCAAAAACACACGCTTCCACCACTGCGCCGACATGGGCAAGGCGTTGATGCGTTCACGGAATTTCTCCCACTCCGGGCGGGGAAACACCATGAGGCAGCCGTGCGGGTGCTTGGTGATGGTGAGTTGGCCTTGCGCGGTGGCGACCAAGACATCGCGGTGACGCGTTGGGACCGACAGGCGACCCTTGGCATCTAAACTCAGCGATGAAGCCCCTTGAAACACGCGCTTGAACCCTTTGGATGTGGCTGAAACCGAGCACAAAAAGGTGATTGCACTTTTCACCACTTTTTTGCACTTTTTTGCACTTTTTTGCACTGTATCAGCAAAACGGGGGCTTACAAGTCAGCGAGCACAAAAAATTTCAATGAAATCAAGGACTTAGAGCACTTTTGTGCAATTTTTTGGGCTTAAATTTCGTTCAAAATGAAGCACTTACAAAGCCTTGTGAAGGTGATGCTTGAAGGGCTTGGGTCTGTAAAAAAATTTTGATCCACCACAGCCACACGCAAAAAAAAGCGCCCCTGAGAAGGGGCGCTGGCGTTGCGATGG
This sequence comes from Hylemonella sp. UBA6679, assembly GCA_002454975.1. GTDB lineage: Bacteria > Pseudomonadota > Gammaproteobacteria > Burkholderiales > Burkholderiaceae_C > Hylemonella. The sequence continues at coordinate 385 of DKJZ01000054.1, read as the reverse complement.
GGCTCAGTCAGGGCTGAATCAATCCCCAAACATCTTCTGTTTGAGCTCGCGGCGCTGCTGCGCTTCAAGCGACAAGGTGGCCGTGGGACGGGCCAACAAGCGCCCCACCCCAATGGGCTCACCGGTTTCGTCGCAGTAGCCGTAGTCACCCGCGTCAATGCGGCTGATGGACTGTTCGATCTTTTTGAGCAGCTTGCGCTCGCGGTCGCGGGTGCGCAGCTCCAGGGCGTGCTCTTCTTCGATGGTGGCGCGGTCGGCGGGGTCAGGCACCACCACGGTGTCTTCGCGCAGGTGCTCGGTGGTTTCGCCAGCGTTGGCCAAGATGTCGTTTTTGAGCTGCACCAAGCGGTGACGGAACGCAGCGAGCTGCTTGTCGTTCATGTAC